>CAWVWD010000230.1:0-6946 GCA_963933585.1 uncultured Saprospiraceae bacterium | reverse complement strand
TCTAATAAAGTCGCTTTTTTTGCCATCTTTTTAATGTCCTTTCTAAATTAATGACTTTTAAGTTATCCCTTTTTGGCAAAATATGACGCTTTAGCTATCTTTAAATTTGGTTCAATAATAGCTAAAACGGCAATAACTTTTATTCGGTCGCTACTGCGTTTGGCATGACATTAGCCGTGATTGGAATAAATAAATTTAAGTCTAAAAGCAAAAAAAATTAATATGAGCAAAAAAAATTTATGGATAGTTACATTGATGATAGTATTTCTTTCATGTAACAAAGAAGATGAACTAGTACCAGAAAATCCACAAGGATACAATATGCTACTCATAGGAAATAGTTTTTTTAGACCCTACGCTGAAAATCTTGATGCTTTAGCTATAGATGCTGGTTTTGAAAATCATAGTGTCACCGGCGTATTTCGTGGAGGAGATAATGGAAGACCAATTAATTTTTGGAATGATTCATTAAGCAACCAACATAATTCAATCAAAGCAGCTCTTGAACTCGAAAATATTGATTTATTTGGAATGACTGCAGGAAGATTACCTGACAATCCAACAGATGGATTTAGAGACTGGATAGAATATGCTTTACAATATAATCCCAACATAACAATTTTCTTATCGATTCCACCTTTAGATTTTCCGGCAGACTGGAATCAAACAGTTCAAGATAATGGATTTGTCTCAATAGAAGAACTCTATGATTATTTTATCAATGAGACTATACATAGTACATTAGTTGACGAATTACGAGCTGAATTTCCCTCAACCAATATTTTTACTATTCCAACAGGATGGGCAGCTATTAATTTAGCACAAATGAATCAAGATAGTTTATTATTGGACAACATTTCAATGTTTGGACCAAAGGCTACGTCAATATTTACAGATGATAAAGGACATCAAGGACAATTAGTAATAGAAACTGGTACGCTATTGTGGTTAAATAGTATTTATAATGTTGACCTAAATACGAATACATATGAAACAGGCTTTAGTACAGACTTACATGAAATTGCGAAGCAGATAATGGATAACCATGATTCATATTATAAACAGTAGAAGTTAATTATTATGGACATATTCTCGATAAATAAAAAGTCGAAATATTAAAAAAAAATTACAGCTAATAATGTGTATGACAGTCAGGTAGTTTACACTTGTGCACTTTTATCTTTTTTAATACAATTGAAATAGTGCGTATTCAACGGGTGACTTATGAGGCACAAGTGTAGAACTACCTGGTTTTAAACAAAAAAACTGAAATGGATTGCGAAATTAACTTCACAATCTATTCCAGTTTAATTATTTATTTTCTTGATGATTGGCTGAAAAGCACATATTTAAATACGCCACTTAACACATTATCAATCTGTCGAATTATGATTTTCATTCATACAAACGCTTAACTAAATCATAATTATTTACTTAATTATTTACTTAATTATTTAATCGTGTAAGTCAATCCTAATGAGAAATTGATACCCGTTGTATATTCATTTAGAATAACATTGTCAATTACAGAATACGTACCATCAGCTTGTGCTTCTAATAATTCTTGCTGTGTTATGAATTTTGCATTTAAAATATTACGTGCTGCCAAACGAACGCGCCAAGCATTACCTTTTCCGAAAGCATAGCTTGCTGTTGTATTTAAGGTGTTGACAGGCATTTCAAAAATATCACCTGCGCCAAGTGCACCTAAACCGGCTAAACGTTTGCCATAGGTATTATAAGATACCGATAATAATAAGGTGTTAAATGCTGCATTTTGATATTTATAAGTCAAATCTGCATTAATTAAATAAGGTGAAGCACCAATCAAAGTACGAACACTACTTGTTTGATTACTGACCGAAGGATCAGCATTTACAGACGTTTTTAATACGGTAGAATTAAAATTGAAAAATAAGTTATCAACAATGAATCCTAAACTCTTACGTAGTTCTAACTCAATCCCCGCTGCATAACCATCAATCGCATTTGCATACGATTTTACAGGATTTGAACCTAATTCAATAGTCGGAATAATTGGATTATCTAAGTATTTACCAAATAAGGTCACCGCTAATAATTCGCCTGCAACTACATTTTTACTTGGAAAGTATTCATACCGTAAATCTACATTGTAGTTATAGCCATTTTGCAAATCTGGATTACCTGTTGTACGGAAACTACCGAATGATTCTCGATATTCAAACGGTGCTAACTCCCGGAAATCTGGACGGGAAACTGTTCTACTAACAGAGAATTTTGCTTGGTGTTCGTTTGTAATATTATAGTTCGCAATAATACTTGGAAATAAATCCAAGCCTTCGATTGTGTTCGTTAGGTCTTTGAAACCATTCAATGTATAATTGATATTCTGTGTCGCGTACTCTGCACGTAAACCAGCTGTAATTCCAAAATCATTGATAGAATAATTTCCAAATACATAAGGTGCCGCAATTAGTAAATTCGCATCAAAAGCATCTTGTGGTAAAGTTGCTTCATCCACATAATAGTTACCATCGTTAATCGAACCGGTTCCAAGCAAATTATCCATATTGTAAATATCATAACGAGTACTTGAAGATCCCAAATTCTCTAAACCTAAGTTATACTGACGCAATTGAAAATCACGGAATTTGTACCGAGCATCAATACCACCAACGATATAGTTTTTAGTCGGTTCTTCATTGAATAAATATTTGTATTGAGCTTTTCCACTCAAATCATTATCATCCATATCTGTGAAGAAACGGTGAGATTCCGAAAGGTCCACACGATTAATACGATACTCATTTGATTCCCGATTTTCAGGGGTATAAATGAATGCTAACTGACGACGATCCGGCTCTGCTGCATCTGCTTTACTGTAACTTAATCCCCAATCAATCATTGATTTTCCAAATGAATGTTCTCCAATCAATTGATGCGTTCTTAAAGTATAATCTTTATAAGTCATTCGACGAGAATAAGCTTCGTTCGGCTCAATATCATTATAATAGCCCCATGTTTCTAATACACTATTATCAGATAAATGAGTATATAAGTTTTTAAATGATATCTGATTTCCACGACCCATTTTATAAGTAAAATTGGCAATAGATGATAAGTTTGTAGAGTGAACGTCTGTGTTATAATCAAAATCACGCAATGCAAAACCTTGTGCATTGAATACTCGTAATTGACCGAAGTCATTATTATAATTATTCCCGTAATTTACATTGAATTGTACGCCAATTTCTTTTGAATTATCATTTTTATTAATAATTCTATCACCGTAACTAAAATTGTAAGCTTGATTTAAACCAGCAGTTGAAACCGTCGGATCAAACTTAGTATTGAAAAAATTACTTTCGTTAATTTGACTTTCCTTTCCACGAGAAATAAAACGACCAGCTCCATCTGCGTAAGCATCGGTCACTAAACTCGGTAGAACACGACTCGTATTATATCCTAAAATATCATTCGCTCCTTCTGGGTCAGCATTAAAGTCTTGAAAAGTACTTTGTGTATTCATACTTGTCCCAATACCAAAAGTAATTGTTCTTTGATTTGGATAATCACGAGTCACAATATCAACGGAAGCACCTGAGAAATTCGCATAAAAATTAGGATTGAAACTCTTTGAAATACTCAAATTTTCAATCACATTTGTAGGGAAAATATCATACGGTAAAACCCGTTTATCAGGATTCGGTGAAGCCACCACAAAACCATTTAAAGTACTACTATTATATCTTTCTGACAAACCACGGACAACTAAGAACTTGGAGCCTTGAATAGATAAACCTGGTACTTTTTTTAAACCGTCGGCCACATCAGATGCACCTGCGGCTGCTAATTGCTTAGCACCAATACTTTCTATAATCAATCCTGCTTTTTTACGTTCTAATAATAAAACATTCGCATTTTGACGACCTCCTTTTGCAGAAATAACGATTTCCGCCATTTCAATTCCTTCCTCCTCCAGTGCTGCTGTCAATACGACTTCTTCCCCAGATTTTACCTCTACATCATTAACTATAAATGTCTGATAACCAATATAAGAGAACTCAATCGAATAGGTCCCTTCATCGATACGGATACTAAAGTTTCCATCAAAATCTGTTTGTGTCCCACCTATAAGGCTTGTATTCTGTTTGATAGCAACCGTAGCAATCATCAATGGCTCATTTAATTTCTTATCAATTAATGTTCCTTTGATTGTACCTTGTTGAGCTAATATAGAAGTGGCAAAAATTCCACAAAAAGCAACTAATAATGCTAATTTTTTCATAATTATTTTATTCAAAAAGAAGTTGGACTTTAATTTAAATATTATTGATGTTAAAACTTAATATCTGTAAATCGCTGCAAAATTGATTAAAAAAGCAGACGTATTACTTTATTGTAATTTAATTATTTGTAACATTTAGATTAAGAAATTATTAAGTAATCGGTATTCGTTTTAATTTTATGTTTACTCGAGCTACAACCCTTTATAAGACCGCTTTTAAATGTGTTTTTGAATGTTAAGTATAAATTAATTCACGTGAATTAATAACAACAAAAGGCCATTTCTCATTACAAGAAATAGCCTTTTTGAAAAAATACTAGGGAATTGAATATAAATTATTACCTATTAATAATCAGTACCATCCGTTTTGATTGCCCATCCGCTTAACCAATTATTCACAGCATCAACAGCACCAATGTTTGTATCAGCAGTAAAGAAAGCATCCGCATAAACAGCATTTGCATCTGCACCACCTGTGATTGTTCCAATACCATCCGTTAAAGAAACAATAGTTGAAACGTTTCCAGTTTGTCCATCCCAACCGGCAGCATCTTTTCCCCAAGCTGTTGCATTTGCATCAATACCGAATACAGTTGAGTTTGTTACAACCAATGAACCATCCGCAACATTAGCACCAGTAGTCGCATCATCATCCGCACGAATTCCATAAGCAGTTGCACCTGTTACTGCAGCATTGTGAATTTTACCTTTTGTACCATGACGTAAACGCATTCCATAAGAATTATCACCGTCATTACCTTCAGAAGCGATTAATGTTAAGTTCGCTAAAGTAGGTGCAGAATAAGGAGCAGCCGCAAAATCTGCTTCTAAATTATCCGCTTCAATACAACGATCTCCACGATTTGCAGTTTGGATAGCCAACCAATATTGCCCTTTTCCTCTCCAGCCATGTGTCCAATCAAAAGAATCATCTTTTGCACCGATGACAACTGCATATTTTACATTTGCAGCACCACCAAAAAATTCGATTCCATCATCAGCACCTTGATATGTTTGGATATACTCGATGGTAGTACCAGATCCGACACCATTAAAAGAGAAACCATTTAATTCATTATCAACACCAACAATTTTTCCAGGGTATTTTAATACAACATAACGAATTGAACCAGAGTTATCCGTATCATCACTTCCGCCATAAGTTCCAGTTCCACCTTCACCGTCAGCAGTTTCACCTACATTAATATTACCATATCCATTCACAACAAATCCACCCCAGTCACCCGAAGCAGCACCTGTTCCTGAACCTAGACCATCATTAGACGAAGTCATTAAGATACGATTATTTGCAGCTCCATTAGCATTCACTTTAGCACATTGAGCGACAGATAAAAATGATGTTTGAGCAGATTCTACATCAAAATAAATGGTCGTTCCTTCTTCAATAGTTAACTCCGCACATTGTGCTACAAAGACAGCACCTGAAAATAACCATTCGTACGCTGTTAAAGGTTCGATAATAATGTCCCGATTAATTTCACCAGATAAAACGATAACATCTTGACCGTTTTTCGTTCCGACTGTTAATTCAAAAGCATCCGTATCAGAAGGTATAATTCCTGTAACTTCTGCAATTTTTTCGTCATCAGAAATTTCAACAGGTAGTTCTGTATCGTCTGTACAAGCTACGATTGATAATGTTGCAACGGCAACTAATGCAAATAGAAAATTTTTCAATAAGTGATTCATGTTGTTAAAGTTAGTTATTTGATGTTTTATAAAACTTATTTTCTTAGTGTGTTCACTATTCCCCTAATAAGAATATGCCGCAAATGTATAAGTAGTTTTAAGCCAATGGGAATTTTTAGATTTAACTTTATTTTACCCTTTTGTTAATTGAGTATTAAGGTTGAATTATTGACTGTATAAAGACGAATTATCTTCGTTTTTACTTTATGATTATTTTATAACTAGCGTAAAATACATTAAAAAATTAATCTAAAGCACTGATAATCAGATATATATTTAAAATACTATTTAATAAAAATGGAAAACACTATTTTTTAATCTTTAGTTAACATTATTTAAATTCGTAGCTAATATTCAACTATCTCCTACCCTTTTATAAAAAATAAGTTATAAAAACAGTACTCACACCTTATTTTCATCTCCTTTTTATGACTTTCAATATTTATATTCCTAAGGTTTTGTTGATCAGTTTTTTTTTACATAGGACATCTGAAAAGAATATTAATTCAAATTTCATTGTCGACTTTTCGGGCAACTTATCTTTAAATATTGAAATAAAAACCGTTATGGCTCTTGACAATGCAAGTATTCATAAGGTTCATAAGATTCTCAACTTACAGGCATATTGACAAAAAGAGGATTATTTATTTTTTTCACCTCCTTATTCACCTCCGCTAAATATTGCAGAAGGGCTATGGAAAAAAATCGAGGAAGACTGAATTAAACCTTCTAACTATTTAGATGCTAATAACCTTTTTTATGTGGTAGATAGAATTTGTGCAAATATTGGAAAAACACTATTGATGAATTTTTCTAAATACTCTTTTTAGTCTATATTTATTTTTGACAGATTACTCAGGTAATAAAAAGAACATATTTTTGGTATCTATATTTAATGTACCTGTATTTAATGGGTGCAGTCCAAATTGTCGCATTTATCGTTTTTCCATAGGTACAACCTATGGT
>CAWVWD010000229.1:0-6970 GCA_963933585.1 uncultured Saprospiraceae bacterium | reverse complement strand
TTTCGAGATATCCTTTTCCACCAGTAAAATCAACCCTTTGCCCATCAATTATTAATTCACCTTCCAGGCGATGATTCATACTCACAATTCCGTGATAACATTCCATGAGAGGCACATATGAGTACCAACCCATAATTCCGGGCGAAAGTAAGGTATTTTCAATCGGCTGTGTATCCAGAAAACGAATAGTTCCTTTTATATTATCTAAGTCTAATTTAATATAATCTCCCGAAAATTCATTATCTTTAATCTTAACAAAAAATCTATCATTATCAGGTGAAAAAGTATTAGCATCAAAAGGAATAAAAGCGGCCGTACAAGCTTTTCCATCCAATATTTGGATAAACGCTCCTTGTTCTCCTTCCGGAGAAATTGAAATACCGGGAATAATTGCAAGTGCATGTTTTTCCGTAGCATCAATTAATTTAAAATACCAACCTTCAAAATAATTTTTAGTCTTCCCCCAACCGTGATACATATCAGGTTTGCGGAGTGCTTTTAATTTTTGACGAAACATTCGATAACGGTTTTAAAAGTGTAAAGATTTTAAAAAAAAGAGGATTAAAGGTTAAAAGCAACCGATTAGTGAATTGATTTGCTAAACCTAACAATATTTGAACGATCAAAAATTTTTAAACTACAATACCTCTAAATCTATAAAGTCTCAAAAAAATACTGTCACAAACTACAAAAAAATGTTAAAAAAGCATTTATTTCGCAGTTTATATCCATAGTCATATCATAACGGTATGATGTATGCAAGAGTACAAATATAAAATATATCTAAAATGCACTACTTCTATACTACATTATTGGTTATTTGTTCCATGTTTTTGGCTAATGCCCAGAGCTTTGAAGTTTTTGCATTAGGAAAATCGACTGCTCAGAATCGAGGAATGGTGACTTCGGAGCAATTCATGAGAATACAAGCGGAAGAAGGAACGACTAAAACTTTGGCTGAATTAGGCCGTTTACAGTCACTTTCAAAAGGAACAACAGCATTTAATCACGTCACAAATGAGTTATTAATTTGGGGAAGAGAAGAAACTACGAGTAATTATCAGATGTATGTTATAGATGCAACTTCCGGTAAATTATCTCAAAAACCAGTTTCTTTTTCACAGCCACCCGTTGATATTCACTTCGATATGCGTCAGCATGTTTTCTATGGTATTCGCCATTCTGAATCTAAAAAAGGATTAGAGATTATAAAAGTTGATGGGAATATCGTGACTTCGATTTTAAACTTACCAGAAATTAAATCTGTATCATTAGGCGTTACTGCTTTTGATTCTAATAATAGCTTTTACATATTCGCAGGAACGGATAAAAATTATAATGATAAGCTTTATGTCGTTGACATTGTAAATCGTCGTATTTTATCGAGTTCAGAAATTGATGGTTTCTATTTTTATGAATTACAGTATGATATTCAAGATAGCAAATTGTATGGTTTGTGTCGAAAACGATCAAATACAGAACAATTTTTCTTTATCGAAATTATACCTTCAGAGGCTCGACCAGTTATTATCTCTCCAATGATGGATTTAGGAAATGTCGGTCTTGGAGGTTCTTCATTTGAACAAAAAGAAGGTTTATACTTCTTCTCCGGAAAAGATAAAAGTCGAAAAAACAGTATGTATGTTATCGACGTTATGACTGGGGATGTCATTACAAAGTCTCATCCAAAAGCAGTAATAACAGCGATGGAATGTAATAATGCAGCTTTTCTAAATTCTTACTTTAATGAATTACCGGTTAAAAATCCAGAAAAAGAAAATATTCAACCGAATAAGGAAACAAGGATAGAGGCAAAAGCCAAACCAAAGAATAAACAGGAAGATGATTATCAATTTAGAATCACACCAATGTATGTTTTAGATTGGATGAATATTGATGTAAATGTGACCACAGGGCAAGGTTTTGGAGTCGATATATATGATATGACGGATGATTTGGTAACTGAAAAGCGTTTATTCAAATCTGAAAATGCGGAAGATAATATCGTGGACTTAAGTTCATTGAAAGCTGGGATTTATATGGTTAAGATTAAAACGAATGAGCGAATTTACTCACAGCGAATTATTAAAAGATAAATCTCCTTATTATTTTGAACATATCCTAACAAACGCCTTATTGTAGAAATGCAATAAGGCGTTTGTCGTATAAAGTGTCCTCAAGCTCCGGCCTGAGCCTGAATTTTTCATTTCTAAATTGAAGCTTAGAAATACTTGAAAATAAACTTTCAGTTTTTTTTGAAAATTATATATTCCTATTCAACATTCAATGTATTACGTTGTTGTAAGAGCAAAATATAACAACCATAAAAACACATTTTATGAAAGGTTCTCGTAGAGTAATTGTTTGGTTTCGTCAAGATTTACGACTTCATGATAATGAAGCATTGCACGAAGCTATGAAAAAAGGTGATGAAATAGTGCCTATTTATGTGTTTGATGAACGTCAATTTTTTGGTAAAACTAAATTTGGTTTTCAAAAAACAGGAAAATTCAGAACAAAGTTTATCCTTGAAAGTATCGCTGATTTACGTCAATCTTTCAAAGATAAAGGAATAGACTTGATTATAAAAGTTGGAAAGCCCGAAGAAATTGTACCAAAATTAGCAGAAGATATTGGTGCGGCTTGGGTATTCTGTAATAAAGAACGGACGCATGATGAAATCATAGTGCAAGATGAAGTTGAAAAACGACTTTGGACTATCGGCCGAGAACTATATTATTATCGTGGCAAGATGCTATATTATACACAGGATTTACCGTTTCCGGTAGCACATACGCCTGATGTTTTTACTAATTTCAGAAAAGAAGTCGAGAAGTTCGTTCAGATTCGAGATTTAATTCCGACTCCAAAATCTTTCAAATATTGGACATTTGATTATGACAAAGGAGAGTTACCAACTTTAGAAGATTTGGGTCACGACGATTTCAAGGTTGATAACCGAAGTGTCTTGAACTTCAAAGGTGGGGAAACTGCTGCATTAGAACGTTTAAAAAATTACCTTTGGGATACAGATTTAGTTCAGCGTTATAAGGAAACTCGAAATGGGTTGATTGGTGGCGAATATTCGTCTAAGTTCTCGCCATGGTTAGCACAGGGTTGTCTTTCTCCAAAAATGATCTACCATGAAATGAAGAAATATGAAAGTGAACGCAAAAAGAATAAATCGACTTATTGGATGGTTTTTGAAATACTTTGGCGTGATTTCTTCCGATTAATGGCAAAGAAGTACGGAAACAAGATTTTCCAAGAGGGCGGAACAAAACAAGCAACTAGATTTGATTGGAATGAAAATAAAAGTACATTTGACCTTTGGGCAAATGGTAAAACTGGAATTCCATTCATTGATGCAAATATGAAGGAATTGAATTCGACAGGTTTTATGTCGAATAGAGGACGACAAAATGTAGCAAGCTTCTTGGTGAAGGATTTAGAGATTAATTGGCAAATGGGTGCAGAATATTTTGAATCCTTACTGATTGATTATGATCCTGCAAGTAATTATGGAAACTGGAATTACATCGCCGGTGTCGGAAGTGACCCGAGAGAAGATCGCTACTTTAATATTCTTTCACAAGCCCAAAGATATGATCCTCTTGGAGAATATGTAAAACTTTGGCTACCTGAATTAGAGAGGATTTCTTCGGATAAAATTCACAGTCCAAATACGCTTTCTTTTGAAGAGCAAGCAATAGTAAAAGTGACAATCGGAGAAAATTATCCTCAAGCAATGGTGAATCTTTAGTTGCGGAAATCATACATAACTAGTACGACTTGAAAATAAAACTTGAACCGTATAAATTAGATAAGCTTTCAATGAATTTATGTAGCTTATATGGTTCGATTTTTTAGGATAGTGGCTTTATTACATTAGTAAAAGGAAAAAGTATTTTGAGGTAAATTATCTATTTTTCATCATTTGTACTTTTTGAAAAATAATTTCAATCTTTGCAATGTTGGTAAATATCAAGGATAGAAGAAAGAAATAAGACAATGGCAATAAAAGGTAAAAAAGGAGTTTTATTGGTGAATTTGGGGACACCAGATGCACCGACAAGAGGTGCAGTCTATCGTTATTTAAAAGAATTTTTGATGGATGGACGAGTAATTGATATTAATCCGATTGCTCGAACTTTGTTAGTAAAAGGTATTATCGCACCTTTTCGTTCTGGTAAATCTGCAAAGGAATATCGTAAACTCTGGACACCAGAAGGTTCCCCTTTAAAAATTTTTGGCTACGAATTACAAGATGGTGTTCAAGAACTTTTGGGTGATGAATTTATTGTCAAATTAGCGATGCGTTATCAAAGTCCATCGATTGCATCTGCAATTGATGAATTAATTGCATCGAAGGTCACGGAAATGATTGTCGTTCCTTTATTCCCGCAATATTCATCGGCTTGCGTCGGTTCTGCTCATCAAGAAGTAATGCGACTTTTGAGTAAACGTCAAGGCATTCCTACTGTGAAAATGATTCATTCTTACTATGATTTTGAGCCAATGATTGATGCTTTTGAAGCAAGAGCAAACCAATATGACATGGAAAGTTATGACCATGTTTTATTCAGCTTTCATGGGATTCCCGTTCGTCAAATTCATAAAGCAGACGATTTTAATCATTGTCAATTAGGAGAATGTTGTAATACGATTTCAGCAACAAATCAACATTGTTATCGTGCGAATTGCTTCGCAACAGCTCGTGCAATCACAGAAAGACTAGAGATTCCAAAAGAAAGATATGACGTCGTTTTTCAATCCCGATTAGGACGGAATCCTTGGCTCGAACCTTATACGAGTGATGTGATTGAGGAATTAGCGAAAGCCGGAAAAAAACGAGTTTTGGTGTTTTGTCCTGCGTTTGTAGCGGATTGTTTGGAGACAATAATCGAAATCGGTGAAGAATATCAGGAAGAATTCGAAGAATTCGGTGGAGAGAAATTACAATTAGTGGAGGGTTTAAATGCTCATCCAAAATGGATAGAAGCGGTCAAAGAGTTGGTTTTGGCTTACGCTTAGTCGGTTTTTAATTAGGAAAATGATACATTAAAAACTTAAAATGACTTATCCCAAAATTTTAGGATAAGTCATTTTACGTATTGATATGGTATTAAATTAAAAAAGGGCTTTCGATAGAAGCTCTTTTTTATTGGTATTTTGTCAAAATAAAAGTTATAAATACGAAATAATTTGTAATTCGTATTTTATAGTTTCTAAGACTCGTATTATAGTTGATTTTTTTATAATATTGTCTTCCTATTCAAACCACTAAATAATATAAGCCTTTGAAAAAATTACTAATTATTGTAGCAATAATAGGATTAAACTCTGTAGTAGTTGCTCAAAATTCCGATATTGACTTAGATAGAATCAGCCAGAAAAAATTAAAAAAATCATTAGTAAGAACCAAGTTATTCTTAGTTGAAAATATTAGTGAATTAGCGCCAACTTGTCCACGAATTAAAGATTCCACACATTATCATCATATTTATACGACTTATATTGATGCACCGATTGATTCGGTTTGGAAAGCTTATACTACGATAAATCCATCAAAAGTTTGGGCAGGAAAATTCTCCAGTTTTGGGTTTGGATATGCTCGAAAAAGTGGTAAAATACTTTATCAAAATGAAGAATTTAATCATTTAGAAGAAGGATTAATTCAGTTTTTGAGTTTACGATTTTTTGGAGGCTTTTTAAAGTTGAATATTGCCCACGAGTTAATTAGAATTGATGAAGAGACCAAACGTTTACAATTTTGTTATATGCGATATGGAAAATCTCGAGGAACACAAATTATTACTTTAGAAGCAGATAAAAATAGAACAAAAATTATTCATAATACTTATTATAAAAGTAAATCTAAGTTTCGGGATAAACGACTTTATCCTTATTTCCACAAAAAAGCAGTCGAAGAGTTACATGCAAATATTGGATATTTGATTACAGATGAAAGCTAAATATTCGATTATTGTCGCTTGATTCATTGTTCGGTTCTCTGTACCAAAAATTCAATAAGTTAATCGGCAGACGGTGAAAATAATAAGCGAAGCGATAACAATCGAATGCTCGAGTCGCCGAATGCTCAAGATAAGCAATCAAATAATGCAATAATGAGCGAGGTGATAACTGTGAAATCACATAACAATCGTCATTTATCTAACATTTATCTAAAAAATGATTGTACTAATAAGTACTTTCCGACTTTTGTAAGGTTTAAAAAAGGTATGTAGGATATTTGGATTTATAGGTTTTGACCTTCATCCATTTGCATCAAAATACCTTAAAACCTATAATATTAAACCGAAAAAAATATGAAGCAGTTTTTCAAATTTATGTTTGCCTCTTGTTTAGGCATGTTTTTATTCCTTATTCTGGTAACTGTTATCGGTGGTATCACGGCAACGTCGATGGCGAACAAAGCATCAAAAACAGAGAAAACTCAACCAAATAGTATTTTAAAAATTACATTGAGTGATTTGATGCCAGAACAAACGAATAACGTGGCGATGAATCCGTTTGAATTTGATACAGACGATGTGACCGGTTTGCACGACATGATTGATGCAATTGAAACTGCAAAAACAGATGATAATATTAAAGGAATCTACTTAGATTTAGCAAACCCTCAAGGAGGTTTTGCGACGCTTTCTGTTATTCGTCGAGCATTAGAGGATTTTAAAGATAATGATACAAAGAAGTTCATCACTGCGTATGCCGACGGCTATTCTCAAAAGTCATATTACTTAGCTTCGGTAGCGGATGAAATTTATATGAATCCGATTGGAAGTGTGGATTTCAAAGGACTGTCAGGGACGATTTTGTTTTTTAAAGATATGTTAGATCGCTTGGGAATTGATATGCAAGTATTCTATGTGGGTAATTTCAAAGCTGCAACAGAACCATTCAGAAGAACAAATATGAGTGATGCAAGTCGCTTACAAGCTCGTGAATA
>CAWVWD010000228.1:0-7025 GCA_963933585.1 uncultured Saprospiraceae bacterium | reverse complement strand
ATTTTCAAAACCATAAATCTAAGAATTGGTGGTGGATATTGGGCAACTTTCGGAGCAAAAAGGTCAGGTTGTATTGTGATGCCAATTTTCATAAGTGGCATAGGAAACAATCATTTCGAATCTAGTATTGGAGTAACTTTATTGTATGATAAATTGAGTTATGATATTGGAGTTAGTAATGCCGGATATTTTGACGAATAGATTCCTTCTCAAATAAAATATATGAATCTTTATCCATCTGGAACGTTAGATTATCGGTATCAAAAATCGAATGATCGGTTTGTATTTAGAACAGGAGCAGGTTTTCCAGATATTATTTATTTGAGTTTGGGTGTTGCGTTTTAATAAAAACTAATTTTAGTGAAATCGTATTAATATCACCAAACCGAACCAATGTTTTTGTAATTTCGTATTATAATTTTAGAATCATGCGAAAAAAATCGGCAATTTGTTGGCTATTACCAGCAGTAATTATATTACTGCTACATATGCTTGTGCCGCATTCTCATGGTTCAATAGATGAAATCGTAAACAGACCTCAGGCGACTTGCGAGCATCAATCTCATGGTGTTTGGGAATTTTTTGAGCATTTGTTAACACAGGATTGTAGTTTTGAACATTTAGAGGATTATCAAGTTTCAAAAGTTGATCTTGAAAAAGGTAATTTTGATTTTAATACGATTTTTATTATCAATAATTCATCCCATTTTTATCCATTAGAAATATCAAAAATTATTAATAAAATCATTCCTCAAAATGATTTTATCTTTTCTGAAAATCGGTTTATGACCGAAATTTCCTTCAGAGGACCACCAACGTTGGACTAATTTATAAATCTGAAAATTAAACTTTTTCTGTCATTCTGAACGGATTCAGAATCCCTCAAAGGCAACGGAACTCAATGTCCAAAAGCTACGTAACTAAAACGTAAAACTTTCGTCATTGCAGTATACGCTGAACTTATTTCAGTGTCGAATGTCGAAATGACCGTCTTTATTGAGGTTTCAGATTTTGTATGTGATTATAGTTTCAAAGAAAATCTCAAATAACAATCACTCCCGAGGTTCGGGACAAGTAAATAATCAAAATATGTTTGATAAAATCATAGCTTATTCTGTACATCATAAGTTTGTGGTTGGCATAATGATTTTGGCATTAATCGGCTGGGGAAGCTATAGCTTGACGCAATTACCGATTGATGCAGTGCCTGACGTGACCAATAATCAGGTGCAAATTATTACCAATTCACCAAACTTAACCGCACAGGAAATTGAAAAATTCATCACTTCACCAATTGAGTTATCCTTACAGAATTTACCGGGAATTATAGAATTACGGTCTATTTCTCGATTTGGATTTTCGCTGATAACCGTCGTTTTTGAAGATAATATGGGAACTTATCTGCCTCGGGAGCTGGTCGCTCAACAGTTAAAAATGGCAGAAGAATATGTTCCCGAAGGTTTGGGAACGCCTGAAATGACACCAATTTCGTCTGGTTTAGGGGAAATTTATCAATATACTTTGTCCATCAAAAAAGGTTATGAAGACCAATACGATGAGATGAAACTGCGTGAAATCCAAGATTGGATTGTGAAGCGACAGTTATCGGGAATTAAAGGCGTGGTGGAAGTGAATAGTTTCGGTGGAAAACTGAAACAGTACGAAGTGACGGTCGAGCCATCGCAATTAAAAGCGATGAATATTACGATTACTGAAATTTTTGATGCACTAGAAAATAGCAATGAAAATACTGGTGGTGCTTATATCGAAAAAGACCCAAATGCCTATTTCATCCGTGCGGAAGGATTGGTGGAATCACCAGAGGATATTGAAAAAATCGTTGTTAAAAATAGAAACGGTACGCCAGTTCTGATTCGGGATGTAGCAAAAGTTCAGTTGGGTTTTGCACCTCGTTTTGGTGCTTTGACACGGAATGGAGATGGTGAAGTTGTGGGCGGAATTGTGATGATGCTGAAAGGAGAGAATGCGGCTCAAGTGATGAATCGGGTGGAAGATAGAATGGTTCAAGTTAAAAAATCATTGCCGGAAGGCGTAGAAGTCATTCCATATTTAGTACGTTCAAAATTGATTAATAATGCCATTAGTACGGTTGAAACCAACCTATTAGAAGGTGGTTTGATTGTGATTTTTATTTTGGTTTTGCTTCTAGGAAACTGGCGTGCAGGTTTGATTGTAGCTTCGGTGATTCCGTTGGCGATGTTGTTTGCGGTAAGCATGATGAACGTGTTTGGCGTAACGGCTAACTTGATGAGTTTGGGAGCGATTGATTTCGGTTTGATTGTCGATGGAGCGGTGATTGTCGTCGAGGCGATTGTGTATCGGTTGTCATTGCGACAAGCAGATTCAGTTTTGACATCACAGGAAATGGACGAAATGGTGACGGATGCTTCAACGAAAATTCGAACTTCTGCCGCTTTTGGTGAAATCATTATTTTGATAGTTTATTTGCCGATTTTGGCATTGGCAGGAATCGAAGGAAAAACTTTCGCACCGATGGCTCAAACGGTTATTTTTGCAATTTTTGGTGCATTGGTTCTATCGTTGACTTATGTTCCGATGATGTCGGCTTTGTTATTGAGCAAAAAAAATATCAAACATGGTGGTACGATTTCAGATAAAATCATCCACGTTTTTCAACGTATTTATACATCGGTTTTAAATGTTGCGTTACAATTCAAAATGGCAATTATTGCGGTAACGGTTATTTTATTCGGATTTACCTATTGGCAATTTTCAAATTTAGGTGGCGAATTTATGCCGACTTTGGAAGAGGGGGATTTGGCATTACATCAGATTTTGCCACCAGGAAGTTCGTTAGAGAAATCGGTGGAAGTTTCTACGAAGTTGCAAGATATTATCATGGAGAACTTTCCAGAAGTCGAGCAAGTTGTTACGAAAATCGGAACGGCAGAAATTCCAACTGATTTGATGTCGATGGAAACGGGCGATATTATGGTGATTTTGAAACCAAAATCGGAGTGGACAAGTGCAAAAAGCCGAGAGGAACTGGTGCAAAAGATGGAAAAGAAAATGTCCGAATTGCCAGGAATCGCTTACGAATTTACGCAGCCAATTCAGATGCGTTTTAATGAATTAATGACGGGTTCGAGGGCAGATATTGCAATAAAAATCTATGGCGACGATTTGACTTTGCTCTTCCAAAATGGTAAAAAAGTTGAAAAACTAATTGAAAACTTGGAAGGAGTAAGTTCAGTTACGGTGGATCAATTAATTGGAATGCCGCAAATAATTATTCGGTATGATTATAACAAATTGGCGCAATATGGTTTACAAATCAAATCGGTTAACACGATTGTTAGAACCGCTTTTGCAGGTGAAAAAGCAGGGGTGATTTATGAAGGTGATCGACGGTTTGATTTAGTGGTGCGAATGCCGGAACATTTGCGAAAAGATATTGATAATGTTCGAGATTTATTGATTCCATTAGAAAATGGTCAAACGATTCCGCTCACACAAATTGCAGTAATAACGCTGGAAAAAGCCCCGATGCAAATTGCACGGGATAATACGAAACGAAGAATTACGATTGGTGCGAATGTTTTAAATCGAGATATTGCGTCATTGGTTGCGGAAATTGAAAGTGTTTTGGACGAAAAACTGGACTTACCGCCGGGTTATTATATCACGTATGGTGGACAATTTGAAAACTTACAAAATGCAACGAAACGTTTGGGAATAGCAGTTCCTGCAGCATTGTTATTAATATTTTCGTTGCTTTATTTGACCTTCAATTCTTTAAAACAGGCGGCTTTGATTTTTACAGCGATTCCGCTTGCCGCAATCGGTGGCGTTTGGGCGTTGATATTTCGAGGAATGCCGTTTAGTATTTCGGCAGGGATTGGTTTTATCGCCTTGTTTGGTGTCGCCGTCCTAAATGGAATCGTTTTAATTGGTTATTTTAATCAATTGAAAAAAGAAGGAATTACCAACGTTCGGGAACGAATTATTACGGGTACAAAAGTTCGTTTGCGTCCTGTAATTATGACGGCTTTGGTGGCTTCTTTAGGTTTCTTACCGATGGCGTTATCGAATTCGGGAGGAGCAGAAGTTCAGCGACCTTTGGCAACAGTAGTTATTGGCGGGTTGATTACAGCGACGCTTTTGACATTGGTGGTTTTGCCGATTTTGTATAGTTGGATTGAGAAAGATGAAAACACGGATTTGACGGATTAGAACGGATTTTTTATTCAGTTCGATTTGTAGGGTAAACGGCATTGCCTTTGCCAATTTAGTTTGAATTAAAATTGAAAATCAAAATGGTGAAACATATAAAATTAAGCATATTAATGCTACTCTTTTTCGCAGCTTCCGCCCAAAGTCAATCGCTTGATTCGCTGATGGAAATGGCGTTAAAAACGCATCCGTCATTAAAGGTTGCAGATTTGAAAATTAAGCAGCAGGAATTACTAAAGAATTCGGGGTTTGAATTAAAACCGACCGATTTTTATTATATCGGTCAAGCATTAGGTTATGCAAATGATAATCGGCAGCACGATTTTGGCGTCAGTCAATCGTTTGAATTGCCGAAGGTTTATCGAGCAAAAAATGCATTGATTGAGGCAGAATCGGAATTGTTAAAACAGGAAAAAGTATTGACGGAAGTCGAACTAAAAAAGATGGTTGCTCAATATTATTGGGAAGTCGTAGCGACTTATCAGCAGCAGCAAGTTTATTCTAATTTAGATACTTTTTATAATGGTTTTATTAAATTAGCCGCTCTGCGAGTGGAAACTGGAGAAACGAATAAATTAGAATTATTACGAGTAGAGTCAAGTGTTAAAAATTGGCAAATTAAAAAAAATGAAGCAGATAAACGCTATGAATTGGCTCAACGACAATTGGGATATTTACTCGGTCGTGATGGTCAGATTAATATTGAAAACGTGCAATTTCAACAACTTTCGATTGATTTACCAGAAGTGAATGCCGCAAATCATCCATTGGTAAAATATTATGAACAACAAAAAAATGTAGCCGCAAAGCAAGTTCAAATTGAAGAAAATGTACTTTCGCCGACCTTTAATGTGGGTTATGCTTCGCAAATTTTTGATGGCAATGCTGGTCTAAATTTGGTGCAATTTGGTGTCGGAATTCCGTTACACAAAAAACCACAAAAACAACGTATTCAGGCGGCAAAAGCGGAAGCGGCAATTATTGCTTCGCAGGCAGAAACGGATCAATTTTTATTGGAAAACGAATGGAATTGGAACTTGGCAAAATTAGAAACAATAAACGGTCAAATTTTTTCAATCGACCGTTTATTAATGGATAATTTATTGGAATCTATCGGTTTGGCAAAAATCGGTTATGAAGGTGGCGAGTTGCCTTATTTTGAATATTTAGCGATTATAGAATCGGTTATTGCTGCTGAAATTGAAAAAATTAGCTTGACGCAGGAATATAATGAAGTGGTAATTTTGATTAATTATGCGTTGGGTGTTCAATAAGTTTTACACACCAAACCAAAAATTAAATAAAACCCGTCATTCCGACCTACGTCGGAATAACGGGTTCTATTATGTTAAAAAATAAAAAATGAAATATATATCAAAAATATTCATATTAACCATTTTCGCAGCTTTCGCAAGCTGCAAAAGTGAAGTAGATTCACACACCGGACACGATCATGGCGAAGGTCAGCACGAACCTCATGAAGAAGAAGCTGAAATCCCAGAAAATGAAGTGCATTTGTCGAATACGCAAGTGAAAACAATCGGCGTAGAACTGGGTGGGTTTACAGTTCGCAAAATGTCAGATTTTATTACAGCGACTGGTTCGTTAAGTGTTCCGCCAAGTTCGGTGAGTTCGGTTCATGTTCCTGAAGGTGGTTTTATTCGGAATTTGAAAAAATATATCGTCGGAAGTAAAATTGTAAAAGGTGCGGTAATTGCGACTTTGGAGCATCCGAGCTTTATTCAAAAGCAGCAGGATTTTTTGGAGTTACAAAGTGAAATGATTTATCTAAATCAAGAAATGCAACGCCAAAAAACGTTGAGTGAGGCGAATGCTTCGGCATTGAAAAACTACCAAAAAATACAATCAGAATATAGCGTGAAGCAAATTCAGATGAAAGGCACTCAACAATATTTGAATTATTTAGGGATTAATACCGAAAACCTAAATAGCGGAAATATTACGAAACAAGTGTATTTAACCTCGCCATCAAGCGGTTACGTTTCTGCGGTGAATTTCCATAATGGAATGTTCGCTCAACCAGAAATGGAACTAATGCAAATCGTAAATGATGCACATACTCATGTGGAATTAGATATTTTTGAAAAGGATATTTATCGGGTGAAAATTGGTCAAAAAATGACATTTTCAGTTGCTTCAAATCCATCGGAAACTTACGAAGGCAAGGTTTATTTAATTAGTCCAACTTTTGAATCAGATAAAAAAATAGTTCATATTCATGGGCACATTGAAGGCAAAAAACCATCCTTTATTCAAGGTGCGTTTGTGAATGCTCAAATTTGGGAAAATGAAGTAACAGTGCCGTGTTTGCCAGAAAAAGCGGTCGTTATCGCAGATAATGTTTCGTATATTTTTGTTCAGAAACAAAAAGCACCAAGCGAAATTCAATATTTGCGGATTCCTGTTCAAGTGAAGCAAAAAAAGGATGGCTGGGTTTCGGTCAATCTGATGGAGCAAATGCCGACAAATAGTACCGATAAAATCGTTTTGAATCAAGCATTTTATCTAATCGCAGAAATGAACAAGGGAACGACATCTCATTCACACGCACATTAGAAATTTTTTAAAAGAAATGTAGCGTTAGAGTATGTTTAAAAATTGTTTTTGAGTTTGTAAAATGATAGGTTTTTTGAATTGACGAGTCAATTTTTGAAGGAATAGCCGTAGCTATTGTTGAAAAAAATGAGGAAGTCAAGGCGAAAAAGACGCATTTTCAAGTCAAAGGATAAAATTTGGCTACCCACGTAATATTGGATATTTCGTAGGGCAAACGGCACTGCCTTTGCCAC
>CAWVWD010000227.1:0-7029 GCA_963933585.1 uncultured Saprospiraceae bacterium | reverse complement strand
TATTGATATTTTGCCAATTAGTATATTTTTGTTTATCCCAAACGAGTATTTTCCGTGTCTAAATTTTTACAAAAATCTTCTTTCGATACAGTAACCAAGTGAAAAACCAACAAACCAAAACAAAGGAAATCGCATATAGTAACGAACCATTCAAATCACCAAAAATAGGTTGGAAGATATTTTCATAAAGCCAAGTCGTCGCATGAATATCATTGCCGTCAGAGTCTTTCCACATGACTAAATAATATAAGGTACTAAATAAAATACCGGATAAAACATAAGCGAACATTGGATTCGTTCCAAATACAATCATTGGTTTTATTAACCTTTTTCGACCTTGAATATCAATAATTTCAATCATCATTCCTAAACCGATGGAAGCGATTCCTGCAGTATAAAGTACATAAGAACTGGTCCAAAGTGCCTTGTTTATTGGAAAAAATTTATCCCAAAACCAACCTGCAAACATCGCAATAAAACCATAAAACAACATTTCTTTTATCAAAACGTCTTTATTTTCTGTCGTTTTAATTCGCCAGCCGACGATGTAACCGGCAATCACAGTCACGACTGCAGGAATCGTACTTACTAAACCTTCTGGATCAAACGCAAGTCCGAAACCATTCCAAACATGGCTTTCGCCCAATATCATTAAATCAATCGTTCTGGCAAAGTTTGTTTCTAATTCAAACGGATTTTCGGCGACCGAGAAACCCAATAATGCCCAATAAAAAAGCAAAATACCAATGCCGATATAAAATAAACGGTGGATAGGAATGCTTAAACAAATCAATGCACCAACGCCATAAGCCAATGCAATACGCTGTAACACACCCATAATTCTTAAGTCGCCAATATTTGTATGATAGAATGGAAACCAATTTAGTAATACACCGATTAGAAAGATTAAAAATGTTCGCTTCCCTATTTTTCGTAACGTAATCGAATTTAATTCATGATTAAATTTTCCGAAAGCCATATACATGGATACACCGACAATGAATAAAAAGAACGGAAAAACTAAATCGGTCGGCGTACATCCGTGCCATTCTGCATGGCGAAGCGGATAATAAATATTTGCCCATGTTCCAGGATTATTTACTAAAATCATAAAAGCAATCGTCAACCCTCGAAAGGCATCTAAGGAAACTAAGCGTTGGTTTTTCATGGTTTGGTTATTTAGTGGTTTTGATTTATAACAATTTATTAATACAATAATATTCATTTGAAGAATAAAATCCTCTACTTTTGTCCGAAAATTTCAAAATGTTTTAATGGTAAGTCATCAATATTTTGGAAAGGTTAAGGGCAAACGCACCTAATTATTTTGTGTTTACATTAAAATTTCACTGACACGAGACAATTTTTGGCGATTTAAAATTCTGCTTCTTTTCCTTAAGGAAAAGAAATAAACCGGCCAGTTCACACAGCAGGCGGGAATCAAGGCTTAATTGATTTTAGATACGGAAACAAGTTCCGCACAGGCTCTTAAAAGTATTGGAAAAGCTAAAATCAAAAATGTCAATCCAAAACACCAACTGAGAATTGCAAAACTATTTTGGTGCGTTTACCCTTGGAAAGGTTATAGCGATTCTTTTTAGTCTACGAGAAATTCGGGCAAACTATTCTTTGCAAAGTTTCATGTGTTAGAGAAGACAAAACAGATAATCTGCCAATTCCAATGTGTGCTTTTTGTCAATAAGTAGCAGGCGAGTAAAAATAACTTTGCTATAATCGGTATCTCATCTATTTCCGTAACCCTTATCGGGTTGAAAGATTAAAAAACGATAAAATGAAAAAGAATCTAATATACAGCATATTAGTAATATTCACTGGATTATGTTTAAAAAGTTGTGTTACGTCAAATCAAAATATTGATTATGTTTCAAATAAAATTGAGGCATCGAAAACACTCGAAACGATTGCTTTTGGCTCTTGTAATAAGTCTAATTTATCACAAAAATATTGGCAAACGATTGATAAAACGAATCCTGATTTATGGATTTGGCTTGGCGATATGATTTATGCAGATACTGACAATATGGATAAATTAGAATCCATGTATAAAGATCAAAAATCAAATGCTTATTATGCTGACTTTGAATCAAAAACATCGATTATCGGAATTTGGGATGATCATGATTATGGGGTGAATGACGGTGGAAAAAACTTTGCTAAAAAGAAGGAATCGCAGCAGTTAATGTTTGACTTTTTGAATGTTTCGAAGCAAGCAGAACCAAGAAAAACCGAAGGAATTTACCAATCTTATACTTTTGGTGAAAATGGTAAAAAGATTAAAATTATCCTTTTAGATACGCGCTATTTTAGAGATGACCTTCAACCCAGTCCAACTCGTAAAACTCGATATTTAGTCAATGAAACAGGTGATATTTTGGGCGAGGCTCAATGGAAATGGCTTGAAGATGAATTGGTAAATAGTACGGCTGAAATCAATATTATTGGAAGTAGTATTCAGATCCTTGCAGAAGAACAAATCTTTGAAAAATGGGCAAATTTCCCTGTTGCTCGCCAGCGTTTCTTGGATTTAATTGCTAAAACGCAACCTAAAAGTCCAATCTTATTAAGTGGCGATCGACACATTGGCGAAATTGCAAAAATTGAATTGGATAATTTCGATACGCCGATTTATGAAATTACATCAAGTGGATTGACACATGCTTACACGAAATCAGCTGCAAAAAATGAAATAAATAAATATCGTATTAATAAATTAGTCAATGAAAAACATTTTGCCGTTTTAAAGATCGATTGGGAAACAGGAAAAATTGTCGCAGAGATTCATAATATGGAAGGAAAGGTAGTGGTAAAACAAGAGCTACTTTAATCAGGAGTTAGAGATTAAATATTAGGAATAATCGTTTTAATATGTTTTTCTACATCAAAACGATTATTCTTAGTTCCAGAACTTATCCCGAATTTTTGGATTCTCTAATTCTTAATTAGAATTCATAATCCCAAAAACTACGAGGATGATGGTTTGAATATTCTAATTCTTTATAAGTTTGATAAAAATACCAACCTGCAAAACCCAGAGCACCCACTATAAAATAGAAGGTTGAAAAAGTTTCCATAAATCCGGAAATTTTAGCGGGATAGAAATTATCAATCGAGGGCAGCGTTATTAAACTTAAAATATAAAAAATTGCAGTAAAAATATATTTTTGGCGAGTCTTGTTTCGATAAAAAATAGCTTCGATTAAGCCGTTAAAAAATTGCCAAAACCCCAAAATAAATAATGGTAATAAACTGGAAATGTACAAAGAACCTGGCGTGAAAACGATATATAATAACATGGAGACCATAATCAGTAATTGGCCAATAATATCAATTTTTAACATTCCTTTAGAAATCATAATATTTGAAGTATTAAGTTGATTGTTGAATTGCTAAAAGCACAGAATGACTAGGTAGTTTGAGTAACCAAACAATCCACAAGCGAGTGCCTTACTGCTATTAGAATGCAAGATATAGGTTATTTTCATAACTTTCAATAAAAAATGAAAGTTATAATTGTTTTTTATTTGATTTAATTCAAAACTTTTTAAAATGCTATTTATTATGTTTATACAAAGAATTATTAAGAATTGGAAAACTATTGAAAAATGACACCAGAACAAGTAAATAATCTAATCAGAACTCGTCGCTCGATTTATCCTCAAATGCTAATTGATAAACCTATTCCCGATGAAATCATTTGGGAACTATTAGAAAATGCGAATTACGCTCCGACACATCGCTTGACACAACCGTGGCGATTCAAAGTTTTCACAGAAAATGGAAAAGGAAGATTAGGGCAATTTTTAGCAGATACTTATAAAGAAGTGACGCCAGTTGAGAAATTCAAAGAATCGAAATTCAAGAAAACGCTAAAAAAATCACAACAAGCCTATGCGATGATTGCAATTTGTATGCAGCGAGATGCGAGTAATTCTGTTCCAGAAGTGGAGGAAACGAACGCTGTCGCTTGTGCTGTTCAAAATATTTGGTTGTCCGCTCATGCGTACAATATTGGAATGTACTGGAGCTCGCCGAAGTTCATTTATACACAATCAGCAAATGACTTTTTGGGATTAAAAGAAGGTGAATCCTGTTTAGGCATCATTTATATGGGTTATCACGAGATTCCAGAACTAGCTGCGAATCGTACACCAATTACTGAAAAAGTGGAATGGTTTAAGGAATGATGAATTTTTTAGGATTAAAAAAAACATAGAATTTAAGTTAGAAATTGAAATAAATATTTGATTATCAATTGATTACGATAATTTAAAACTTCCATTTTGTTATGATTTAGTATAAGAAAGTGATAAGAAGTAATAATTTTTTCGCTGCTAAATACTTTCCGGTAGTCAAATGATAAGTGATTATCAAAAAAAATAGGTTTATCAACCTAAAATTTCCAAAATAGAAATAAGATAAAGAAACCGATGCAATCATTGCGTCGGTTTTTTTATTTCAATTTTTTTATTGAATTTTTCTGCAATAGGTAACGGTCATTTTTTTTCCCTCAAAAGCAACCTTTAAAAACTCATACTGTCATTACTATTAAGATAGAGTAAGCTCATATCTGGAGGCTTTAGAATCATTAATTGTATCGACTAAAGTATAGATTTTCCGCATTTCAGTATCAAAAAATGATGTTTCGGCGATTTTATTCGCAAATGAAGTTTAACATTACGAACGTTGAATCGTCATTTAAAGACATCAAACCGTATTTATAAATAATCAAAAACTAAATAAACATGAAAAAGACAATTTTGCTTGCATTTATCGCTTTAATGATTTCGGCAACTGCATTTGGACAAAAAGATGAAACCTTATTTAATAAATTGAAATTCACAGGAGCTTGGGGCGGTTCTGCTACTAATTTTGCTCAAATTGGCGAAAATTATACGACTCTAACTGGTGGTTATGGCGGTTTAGAGTTTAGCAAAGATATATTTATTGGTTTTGGAAGTTTGACTTCTGTCGGTGATTTCTTCTTGGATAATACATCAAATGATCGTTATAGAATGTCTTATAGTGGGTTACTTTTGGGCTATTCGCCAAAAGCATATAAATCTTTACATTTACAAACGAACTTGATGGTCGGTAGCGGAAGTCTTCGTAATTTGGAATTGAATGAAAGTGATGATTTCATAGCGGTTCAGCCTTATGTTGGCGTTGAGTTGAACGTCGTTCGTTGGATGAGAATTGGGATTGGCGGGGGTTATCGTGCCGTTTTTGATAGCGATTTGCCCGCGATTCAAACTTCAAGTTTATCAAACGTTTTCGGGGAAGTTCGATTTAAATTCGGTTGGTCTTGGGGAAGATAATACCGGGTACAAATTTAGTTGGAAGGTATTTTCAAAATGCCTTTCAACTCTTATACTAAGAAATCAGTTAAGGATTAAAAAATGTATAAATATTATTTGATGAAGAATATGAAATCATTGGCTTTATTAGCCATTTTAGGAATGGCATTAACATTATCAAGTTGCTGGGATGACATCATTTGTACACGAGCAAGCGGATTTATTGAAACGGAAATTATTTCATTGGATGATATTGATGGAATCGATTTACAAATCAATGCAAACGTTTATTTGACACAAGGTGTAGATCAAGAAATTAAAATTGAAGGTAAAAAAGATGCGATTGCGAAATTGGAAAAAGAGGTACGTAATGGAATCTGGTTTATTGATTTTGATCAATGCGTATTGAATCATGATATAACGATTTATATTACCTTACCGAAATTGACTTATGTTAAAATTTCAGGTTCGGGAGATGTATTTGGTGAAAATATGTTTCAAACTGGGGATGAGTTAGTAGAATTTAAAATCTTAGGTTCAGGTTATATCAATTTGGAAATAGATGCAGAAGATATTGAAAGTACCATTTCTGGTTCTGGCGATATGCGTTTATCCGGAGAAGCTACGAATCATACTTTAAAGGTTTCTGGTTCAGGTAATTTGAGTGGATTTGATTTGAAATCTGTAAATCATGATGTTACAATTAGTGGTTCTGGAAATGCAGAAATATTTGTAGATGGAGGTGATTTAGATGCAAAAATTTCTGGTTCAGGTAAGGTATATTATAAGGGAAATCCATCTTCATTTAATACAGATATTACCGGTTCAGGAAAAGTCATAGACGCGAATTAATTGTTCACTTATACCTTTACTTTGAGTGAGGATACGAATTACCAATAATCAACTAAAATGAGTACAGCCGTTCAAGTTAAATCTTGAGCGGCTTTTTCATTTCTACAATGAAATATCACATTTGTTATCAATGAAGTAACGAATAACGAATGCTACTTATAAATTTATAAATAAAGGAGAAGTACTTTTTGACCATTAAGCAGATTTTGTTGTATGTTTGTTTCTAAAGCAAAGCATAGTAAAAGAAACTAATTATTAAAAAGTTGTTTCTGTAAAGTCGTTGTAAACGTAGATAAAAACATTGCGACAACCTTATAAGGTTGTTAAAACCTTACAGGTTTTATCATCAGTAAGTTATACTGATTTAATTGTCAAATGTCTTTAATTAAAATTTTTCATTTTAATTTTCATTAATAATCTACCTATTCCATCGCTTCACAGAAATGTTTATTTAAAAAATATGGCTTACCGAAATTCCGTAATAATAGGAACTGGTTCCTATTTACCAGAAGAAATAATTACAAATGATTATTTCCTTGACCGTCAGTTTTACAAAGCAGATGGGACAAAAATCACAAAATCAACTACCGAAATCACAAAAAAGTTACAAGATATTTCTGGCATTGAAAGCCGTAGATATGCTGGTAAAGACTCTGACACAGTCACTTTAGCGGTAAAGGCTTCTATAGCTGCAATTGAAGATTCGGGAATTGATAAAGAAACGATTGATGGTATTATCGTCGCTCATAATTTTGGAAATATGAAAGATGGTCAAAAAGCATCTTCTTTATTGCCAAATGTAGCGGCCCTAGTCAAAAACCAGTTGGATATTAAAAATCATCACTGTTTCGCCTTTGATTTA
>CAWVWD010000226.1:0-7037 GCA_963933585.1 uncultured Saprospiraceae bacterium | reverse complement strand
TTTGTATAACCTGCTTCAAAACCTTCAAAGTAAGGTACAGTGAAAGCTACACAAGGCGTTGTAAAACTAAAAGGTCCAGCCCAAAGACTTGAATCACCAACACCACAAACCGCTCTTACATAATAGCTATAAGCGGTATTTACACTAAGCGTAGACAAAGCATAAGTATTGGCTGTTACAGCAACAGTTGTTCCACTACCTTGTGTAAACCCTGTTGCTCCATATTCAATATTCCAATTGGTTTCTGTACCACCTGCCGTCCAACCTAAAGTTGCACCTGTTGTCGTGATATTAGAAGCCAATAAAGCTGTAGGCGCCGGACAAGCCTGTGAAATACCACCAAACTGTATATTCGCACGATTAGTGGTTGTTGCCGTTGCTGTAGGCGGTGCTAATGGATCAGGATTAGTTGCGTCAGAACGGAAATATATACTGCGATCTACCGCAGTGGTAGGTGTCTGAGCAAAACTAACACTACAGTTATAACCTGGGGTGTTTTCATAAGCACCAACTACCAAGTTATCCGTATTGTTGTAAACAAAAGGAGTTGTCAATGTTAATATCATCCAGTTTCCTGCTGCTGGATAAGTTACTGTCCCGGTGTACGCTTGAGTCATGTTATTAGCACCAACCCAGTTTGTAGTACTTGAGTAATCTGCTTGCGTTGTATGCCCCAAATAAATAGTCCAATCCTCACTATTTGCAGTAGACGCAGGCAATGCGTTTACATAAAAGCTAATTGATGTGATGGTGCCTGCTGCACTAATTTCACTTTGTAAATAAATTTGTTCTGTGTAAGAATACCCGTAACAAGAAGTAATAGGATTTGAGGTCGTACTAGACGTCCCAGTTCCTATCGTAATTTGTGCCATAGCCGTATTACTGACTCCCATAAAAATGAATACAATAACCGAGGCTAATAGTAAACGTAATGATTTCATAATTAATAATTTGATTGATAATTTAAATAAAATTAAAATTTGAATATGATTTGAAAATCATATTCATTTTAGAATAAAAAATTAAAGAGGTTGTTTTATAATGTCTTTAATTAATTGATAATCAGTAAGAAATAACTTTTTAATATCAATATGAATCAATTTACAATTTAATTATCCATATTGATTTATAATGCATGCGATTCAATTTTCAATAAAAAAAGTGCGATTTAATATTTTATGTATGTATTACTTGTGAATAAAAGCATTTTTTATTGAAAAGCAAATCTCTGATTATTATAATTCCGATGCGAGGGAAGTAAACCAATTATTTCATATTTATTAACGTTTACGTAATTTAAAATAATAATGTAATGTAAAAATATATATTTATATTCATAGTTTTTCGCGGTCTTTTAACTAAAAAAAGATGGTGGAGGTGTTGCTATTATTGAATAAATGGTATTGATTTATAATAGTACATTTTTAGTTATAAATACTCATAGTTTGTTACTCTTGATATAGAATTAAAATATTAAAAAAAATAGTAATATGAGAAAATATATACTTTTGTTTTTTACAATACTTTCATTTTCAAATACTTATGGACAGATAAATGATTGGAATGTATGCGACATTTCGGAGTCAGAAGCTAAATCGAGTCAAATGAATTACTTTTCGGAACCGTTGAATAAAAATATATTGACGAAAAATTATGACTTAAAATATCATCGTTTGGAGTTGGAAATAGATCCGGATATTTATTACATAAAAGGTATCGTAACGACCTATTTTGAGATGAAAGAGTCGAATATTAATGCGATTTATTTTGATATAACAGATTCATTGACTGTAGATTCTGTCATTTATCATGGAACGAATTTGATATTTGAAAAATCGGAAAAAGACTTATTGAAAATCAATTTTCTGACTCCGCTTTTGCAAGATGATTTAGATAGTTTAACGGTTTATTATCAAGGGGAACCTCCGGCTGGTGACGGTTTTGGCTCGTTTGTTCAAGATTATCATAATAATAAACCAATAATTTGGACACTTTCTGAACCTTACGGTGCAAAAGACTGGTGGGTTTGTAAACAGAGCTTGAGTGATAAAATTGATTCGATTGATATTTTTGTAACTGTTCCGAATGGGAATAGAGTCGCTTCGAATGGTTTGTTAGTGAATGAAATCACTCAAAATAATAAAACGACTTTTCATTGGAAACATCGATATCTGATCGAAACCTACTTGGTCGCAATCGCAGTTACAAACTACGTAGAATATTCGGATTATTATGATTTGCAGAATGGCGATTCATTGTTATTGCTACATTACGTTTATCCGGAAGATTCTGTAAAATTGATTAAAAAAGCAGCCCGACTTTTGGATTTTATGGAAATTTTTAGTGATATTTTTGGAGAATATCCTTTTGCTAATGAAAAATATGGACATGCACAATTCAGTCGAGGTGGTGGAATGGAACACCAAACGATGTCATTTATGACGAATTATAATTTTGAATTAGTGGCTCATGAGTTGGTGCATCAGTGGTTTGGTAATAAAGTAACTTGTGGAAGTTGGGAAGATATTTGGTTGAATGAGTCGTTTGCGACTTATTTCACGGGAATTGCTTACGAGCGAATTTATCCGGATTTGTATTGGAAACCTTGGCGAGAAATTCAAATGGAAAATTCTCGAGGATTACCAAATCAATCGATTTTTGTGGAAGATACAACGAGTGTTGGACGAATTTTTAGTTATCCGACGACCTACGCGAAAGGTGCGATGATGCTTCATACTTTACGTTGGAAAACGGGCGATGATGCATTTTTTCAAGCGGTTTATAATTATATGAATGACCCTAAATTAGCGTTTGGTTACGCTCGATCTTCGGACTTTATTCGGCATATTGAAACGACAAGCGGAATGGATTTAGGCAATTTTTTTGAGGATTGGCTGTATGGAAGTGGACATCCGAATTACACGATTTCGTGGGAAAATATTAGCGAAAGCGAAATTAAAGTAACGGTCAATCAAACTCAAACGGATGCTTCTGTTCTATTTTTTGATTTGCCTTTACCGATTCGGATTCAGTCGGGAACAGAAATACAGGATTTCGTTTTGGATAATACGTTTAATGGTGAAACCTTTATTTTAAATACTGATTTTCAGCCGGATACACTTTTGTTTGATGCGGATTTATGGATTCTGAAAGGGGAAGAAATTGTTTATCAAATTCAACCATTGGAAACGATGTTGTTGATTTCACCAAATCCAACAACGGATTTTATTAATATTGAATTGGAAAATACAATTGAAACGATTGATTACATTGAAGTTTATAATTCAGTTGGTCAAAAGGTAAAAGGTTGGGAAATTGATAAATTGAAAAGGGTAGAAGTGAACGTTTCGAGTTTATCGTCAGGTGTTTATATTGTTCACATTTCGACGAGTTTGGGAACGGTGAATCGGAGAATTATGATTAGTGATTAACAAACCGCATCGATTTTGAAAACTGATACGGTTCAATCATTAGAACGATTAAATCTGAAACCGGAAACTCGTTTATTCCACCAAATATCCTTTTCCATATCCAATTTCAAATGAAAGTATTGTAGTATAAATGCCAATAAAACACCAAAAAACGAACCTAGCAAAATGTCTTCTAAAAAATGATGCACTAAATAAATCCTCGAGGTTCCAATAAGAATGGCTAAAATTAAACATAAGATCTTCAAACCATTTTTTTGACTCAAAATTGCTAAAATCGTGAAGAATGCAAAACCTGACATTGTATGACCGGATGGAAAGCTACTGAAATTACTTTCCAATAATGGCTGACCGGTGACGGCAAGATCTGAAATGTCTTGACCTAACTTTGCAAAATATGGTTTTGGTCGAGGATGACCGAAAAAGTTTTTGAAAATAGCGGCACAAATAGTGACAGAACCTGCTACAAAGGCTAATAATATGGTGTAACGAAACCGAATAAAAAGGAAAATTATTCCGAATAAAGCGTAACCAATTCCTTCTCCAAGTTGTGTCGCTTTTATGAAAAAAAGATTTAAAAAATCAGTTCTATTTTCTGCGAAATAAAAAATGACATCGCCTTTTTCTATTTGTGTCAATAGGACTAAACCCGATAGTAAAAAGCAGAAATAGCCGACAATAAAGATCCAATTTTCTTTCAAAATCGCTTTCATGGTTTTGGTGTTTTTTTGAGGGATTTGATGATTTTCTGGAAGAGAATCGTGTACGTTTCCAGATTGAAAACGGCGGAGTCATTAATGGCTTTTCGAGTCAAATAAATTCCTATTGGAAAAATGACAAAACATGGAAACAGCATACCAAAAAATGGAGATAAAACTTGACCTTCGGACAAGCGTTCACCAATCAAAGCGAAAACTAAGAACAACACGAAAAATATAATTGAAATTAAAATTGGCCAACCGAAACCACCTTTTCTGACAATTGCGCCCATCGGTGCACCGATGAATAGAAAGATAAAACAAGCAACGGCGAAAGAAATTTTTCGATATAACTCGTTATAATGTTCAATAATTAAGAATTCAACTCCTCGGATTGTTCGCTGTGAACCACGAGAATAATCATCTACTCTGTTTGCTAATGTTTTAGCCTTTTCAATCGCACTTTCCTGTTGTTTAAGCGGAATTAAATCCAAAATACTACGCACCGTCGTATCTAAAATATAACGGCTATTTAATGGATTCATCACGACCAAACTATCTTTTACATGAAGCATAGAAAAGAAAGGAACAGATTTCCGATATAAAGAAAAATTGGTATTCAACCATTGAGATTTCAGGGAATCTATATTTTCTAACAAATCACTACTATTCAACATTCGGTGGTGATTTTGGAAAACTTGTTCATCCGTTTTATCAATATCAAATTCTCCCATATCAAAGACTTTCCGCCAAGATTTGAATTTGATTCGCATATATGGAAAGTTAGAAGCTCGTCCTGTTCCGCCATTTTTTAATTCTTGATATTGCGTTCCATCATTTAGTTTCATGACCATAAAGCTTTCACCGGCTGGATACATTTCTCCGCTTTTTGCTATGATTTGACTCGGATTAGTGGTATTTGCCGAATGGTCATAGATCATCACATCTTTCAAATCTTTTTCATTCTCTCCTTTTTCTTTGACACGAATAGAAAAACCTTTGAAGTCATCATTAAAAATGCCTTCCTCTAAACTCAAGGTCGCTTTTTGGCGACGAATATCATATAATCGTGTTTGAAATTTTAGATTGGAAAATGGAATAACAATGTCAGAAATGAAAAAAGAGGTTAGCATCACGAAGACAGAAACGATAAAAAGTGGTGCCATGACTCGGGACAGCGAAACACCGGCAGATTTTAAACTCGCCAACTCGTACCGTTCACCCATATTTCCCATAACCATCACAGAGGAAATTAAAACAGAAATTGGTAAAGCCATTGGTACTAAAGACATAGAAAGATAAAATATCAACTCAATAATGATAGCAACGTCCAAACCTTTTCCCATGATTTCATCAATATACTTCCAAAGAAATTGCATGATAAAGACGAATAATGACACGAAAAAAGTCATTAAAAAAGGGGAAACAAAACCTAAAAGTACTAACTTATCTAATTGCTTTAGCTGCATTTATTTTAAGGATGAATTTTCTTGTCCTGAAATCTCAGGATAAATTTTTAATGATGAATGATTCAAAGGACAAATTTACTTTTATAATTGCTTATTATTCAAAAATGGCTTGTTAATGATTTTTTAATTACTAAAAATGAAAAGTGAAGATTGGTTAATTATTATTTGTTAATCGGGAATAGAACGTAATCACGATTAACAAATAACAATTAATCAACGAATTAACGAATAATAAAAGACTGAATCCAGCTGCCTTTATCCGCCTGAACTCGACAATAATATAATCCTTTTGGCAAATTATTCAACTCAATTCTTTCCGTTTGATTAATGGTGTCAAACGACTGATTTTGAATAAGCTGTCCTAACGTATTGACGATTTGAATCGTTATATTTTTATAAATATTTTCTTCAAAATCCAAAACGATAAAATCCGTTGTCGGATTTGGATATAGATTGATTGTCAGTGCTTCTTTTTTGATAATTCGATTTGTGAAAGTAGTACTTGTATCTAAAGAATAAAAACGAACTCCGCCTCTTTCATTACCAATCACAAAATCACGGAAACCATCATTATTAATATCAGAAATTGCTATTTTTACATAATAACCTTCGTAAAGATTCGAGAAATTAAGTGAACGCAAAGCGAACATTCCACCTAAATTATTATCAATACTGTCATAATGATAAATTGAACCGGTTTCTGAACCGACGAATAATTCATAATTGCCATTATTATCATAAAACTGTGGCGTGGCAAAACCCCTTGAATTACCAATCGGACGAACATCAATCGCACCAAGGGAGTTATTCGGGAAAGGTGTTGTAACGACACTAAATTGTGGGTTTCCAATTGTTCCAGAGTTTTCATGGAAAGTAGCAACTCCTGAAAATTCACCGATAACCATATCCATTAAACCATCACGATTCAAGTCAATTAATTGTGGCGCAGCGTTCGTTCCGACATCAATTCCTTGATATTGAGGGACTACATTAGCGAAAGTCGCAGGGTTTCCAGCGCCAGCTGTATTTTCAAAAAAGTACAATGTGCCATCGGCCAAGCCAAGCATTAAATCCTCATCATTATCACCATCAATATCACCGAAAGTTGGAACGAGACCTTTTAAATCTAATGCAGAGACTGATAGATAATCGGCATTAACTAAAGAGAATTCTGGTTCAGTAGCTGTTCCAGTATTTTCGTATAAAAATAAACGACCTTTATCTACGCCAGTAAGGGTAAATTGTCCATAACTTCCGACAATTAAATCTTCCAAGCCATCGGCATTGTAATCAAAAAATGTCGGTGCCGCTCCTGCGCCAACATCTAACATATCACCGACTAAGAAGTCGTCTTGAATATATTGAAAATCAGGAAATGCATCAGAAGTTTGATTTTCGTAGAATTGTGTGCATAGGATATTTTCCGAAGCATTCGGTTCGTT
>CAWVWD010000225.1:0-7094 GCA_963933585.1 uncultured Saprospiraceae bacterium | reverse complement strand
GCCTATTATTAGCAATTTTATAAAAAGAGGGGTACAGATTAGTCGGACAATGCAGAATAGAAATCTTCGACCGATCCTATATCAAAGAAGAGTACTCCGAAAATTATTACGAAAAGCATCTTTTACCGCTTTTGGAAAACATTATGATTTTAGAGAGATTTTGAAATCAGATAATGCGATAGCTCAGTTTCAGCAGAATGTCCCCATTTTCGATTATGATTCTATTCACGCTCAATGGTGGCACAGAACGCTCAATGAAGAAGCGGATGTTTGTTGGCCTGGCAAAATAAAATACTTTGCCTTAAGCTCTGGAACTTCTGGTGCTCCGAGTAAACATATTCCGATTACGCCTGAAATTTTACGTTCTATTCGTCGCTCGAGTTTAAGGTTATTATCGACCTTAGCGAACCATAGAACCTCCCCTACTCTTTTTGGCAAAGGCATTATGCTACTCGGAGGGAGTACCAATTTAGAACCGAAAGGCGGTTATTATATTGGCGATTTGAGTGGAATTAATGCGGCTCAAATTCCTTTTTGGTTTCGACCATTTTATAAACCTGGTGCTGGAATCGCTGCGGAAAAAGATTGGGAAAGTAGAATTACAAAAATTGCTCAAAATGCTCACAACTGGGATATCGGAATTATTGGCGGCATTCCGTCTTGGATTCAATTATTAATGGAGCGAATTATAGAGTATCACGGCGTCGAAACAATCCATGATGTTTGGCCTAATTTGGAAGTTTTCATTTCGGGCGGAATTACTTTTGACCCTTATGAAAAAAGTTTCCAGAAGCTAACAAAAAGGCCGTTAACCGTGGTAGATACTTACTTAGCGTCCGAAGGTTATATTGCGATACAAACTCGACCGAATACCAAAGGAATGAAGATATTATTGAATAATAATATTTTCTTTGAGTTCATTCCTTTCAATGAACAGAACTTTGATGAAAATGGAAAACTCATTGGAAAACCAAAAGTTTTAACCATTGCAGATGTAAAAGAAGGTGTAAATTATGCTTTGCTGATGAGTACAAATGCTGGAGTTTGGCGATACCAAATTGGTGATACAATTCGGTTTATTGATAAATCAAAAAGTGAAATCATAATTACCGGACGAACGCAACATTTCCTGAGTATCTGTGGCGAACACCTTTCGGTTATGAATATGACGGATGCGGTCAATCAAGTTTCTAAGGATTTGAATATTAATATATTAGAATTTACGGTGTCCGGTGTCGAACATCATAATTTTTTCGCCCACAAATGGTATATTGGATGTGATGAACCAGTTGATAAAACGATTTTTAGAGATAAGTTAGATACTGCATTGAAGGTTCTAAATGCGGATTATGAAACGGAACGAACGGCTGTTTTGAAAGATGTTATTATCGAAATTATTCCAACAAGTATTTTTTATCAATGGCATAAAAAACATGGAAAAATGGGCGGACAAAATAAGTTCCCCCGGGTAATGAAAAAAGCAAAATTTGAGGTTTGGGAAAACTTCGTGAAAGAAATTTCTTAAAGATTCTTCCCAGTTTATTTCGATTTTTTATCGGGACAAACTGGGATAAACCTCTATTAATTAACTAATTGTATATCATAAACTTGACGATAAAAGCTATTCTTTTTTAATAATTCGGAATGTGTGCCCTGTTCGATAATTTTTCCATTTTCAAATACAATCACTCGATTTGCATGTTGAATTGAAGTCAACCGATGTGCGATAAAAATCGTAGTTTTATCGGTAATGTAATCATTCAACGCTTGTTGGATTTGGAATTCAGTTTCCGTATCGACAGCGGAAGTTGCGTCATCTAAAACAAAAATATCAGGATTCGATAACAAAGTTCTCGCTAAAGCAACGCGCTGTTTTTGTCCACCCGAAAGGGTAACTCCTTTTTCGCCAACCATTGTTTCGTAACCATCCTGCATCTTGTGAATAAAATCCTCAACTTGTGCCGCTTCGGCTGCTTTCGCAAATTCAGTTTCATCTGCGTTTTTATTGGCAAAAACCATATTATTTTGAATCGTAGTCGAGAACAAAAACGGTTGTTGATGAACGACCCCGATTTGACTTCTTAAAAATGATTTTTCATAATCTGAAATTAGTTTTCCGTCCAAAATAATTTCGCCAGAAGTCGGTTCATAAATGCGAGTCAACAAAGCGATAATCGTAGATTTTCCTGCACCCGTTTTTCCCATCAAAGCGATTTTTTCTCCTTTTTCAATTTTAAAACTTACATTTTCCAATGCCCAGCTTTTATCCGTTTCGTGGTATTTGAATGATACATTTCTGAATTCAATAGCACCGATTAGATGTTGTTCCTTCGGAATTTCGCCGGTATAATCCTCTTCTTTCGCATCCAATATTTCAGCGATTCTTTCCATTGCGACCTTTGCCATTCCCATTTTAGAAACGATTTGTCCAACTTGTCGCATTGGCCAAGCAACCAATAAAGTATAACTAAAAAAGCTGGCAAACTCACCAAGTGTAATCTGTTGATTCAGCATAAAATATCCACCTGCAAAAACGGCAATTGCGATTTGTAAATTGATTAATAAATCGGCAATCGTCCAATAGTTTTTGTGTAAATGAACATGTTTTAGAGCCACTTTTAGCTTTTTCTGATTTTGCTTTCTAAACTTCTCTATTTCGAATTCCGCTCTTGCAAACGCTTGAACGACCCGAATTCCCGATAGATTTTCTTCTGCGATTCTAGTCAATTCATCTTGTTCCGCTTCATGTTCTTCCCAAACTTTACCTTCTTTATTAAAAAAGTAAACGGCTAATATCAGGTTAATCGGACCAAGACAAACGGCAATCAGAGCGTATTGCCAATGAATGGAAAACATCATGGAAAATGCACCGATAAAGACCGCAGAAAATAAAATTAATTCAATAGTTTGTTTGGATAAAAACGTCCGAACCGTATCAACATCGCCAGTCGTTCGTTGGATAAGTTCGCCAGTCGTCTTTTGGTTTATCCACGAAACTGGTAAACGCTGAATATGCAAAAATAGCTGATTCCGAAGCTTTTGAATCGCATTTTCAGTCGCAGAAGCGGTAATAATTCCAGATAAAAACTGCGTTATCACTCGCATTATCGATACTGCCACCATTATTAAACAGATATAAAATAATATGGTCAATAAATTGTCTAGGCGAATTTCGGGTAACCAATTATAAAAAAGCCCAGCGATAAAATCGGGGTTTTCAATCATACTTTTTCCATCATTTAGAAAAAAAACGACAACGCCATCAATCGTTACTTGAAGAATTTTCGGTTCTAACATCCGAAAAACAGCAGACAAAATTATCAAAAAACCTGCGATTAAGTATTGCGATTTCCACTCATCCAATACTTTGAATAATCGTTTTAAATATTTCATTGGTCGTTACTATTGCTATGATTTGTATTTAACTTTTTGAAAACTTCGTTTTTGGAAAAAAGTTTCTTTTGAAGATTGATAAAAATAAAAAAACATCTGTCTTTTTATGAAACGGCTGATATCTTTTTTTGAAATTGCCACGATTTTATCATGATTTATGTGGTGTCGTTCCTTTAAGACTTGTTCGTATTTTTTTGATGAGATAAAAGACATTTTAAAATGCCGCTTATCTTTCCGTAATTTTGAGCTAAAACGACCCATTCAAGACCTATGAAATCAATTGTTCAACGGCAATATCTAACCATTTCTCATGTTTTTTTGCTGCAGCATCGCCTGCTTGTTTCAATAATATTAAGTTTTCGGGCGAAGCATTATCCATTGAGCCGTCTGCATTTCCGACAGAAGGTTCGATTCTAATATATTGTGGTTTTGGATCGAAATTAGCTACCGTGATTCCATTTCGTTGATACTCTTTTGCATCACCTGCGACTTTCAAAATCTCGAGTAGTTTATTCCGCATATCTTCTGTCGCTACTGTGCCATCTGATTGTAGTTTTTCAAGCGTCGATTCAACTTGCTGAATGCGTAATAACCGAAATAATTGTTCGGCTTGATAAGCAACCGTTTCTGAAACACCTGACATCATAATATCAATCAGCGGTCGAATCCAAGATAAAATCCCAGAATCGCCATGTTCCTCAAACGGATAATTTTTTTCGTGATTTGAGGTACCAATCGAAAGGACAAATACATTTTCTAATACCGAATTGCCCGCCCTTAATCCGCCAATTCCTCTGGCTGAATCCACGTGGTATTTCTGGTGCAATTCTACATCTACTTTGTAAGCCTCAACTAAGGCACACATTGTTGGATTATTTGCAAAAACACCTCCGTCAATGTAACCTTTCAAAGTATCTCGAAGATTTCCTACATGAGAAGCTGGAAAATAAGTTGGCGCAGCGGAAGTAGAACGAGCGACTTCCCACAAGAAATAATCCTTACCCTTTATATCCGAACTGGTAAAAAATTTGGTATCGCCGTCGTCTATGGAGAAAGCAGGAATAATTAAATTATTCAGTGCTTCGCTCAGTTTAGTATTCCCGAATTTTTCCTTTAATAACTTTTCTAGAGTAAGTACAGGATATTTTGGTCCTAATAGACCTCCAATTGAAGCTGCTTTATGAAGGAATGGCGCTGAAAAAATACTATCTCCAAAATCTAAATATAGATCTACTGCTTCCTGAGCCCTATATTTTGGTCGTTTAGGATTTTTGGGGTCAGGACAAGAATAGGCACAAGCTAAGATTCCACCTGTACTTGTACCTGCAATTAAATCAAAGAAATCTCCTATTCGAGCATCAGGATTATCCGTAGCAACTTGTAATTTCTTTTCTAATACTGCTATAATCTGACCAGGCAAAATTCCACGAATTCCACCACCATCAATTGACAATATCCTAAATTTTTTTTTACTTTCTATCTTTTCCATGCTAAAGGTGACTTATTGTGATTAATAAACAAAGTTTTAAAATGGAATAAAAAATCCACTTATTCAACTTTTTTAACTTATAACTTCTATTTTTGCATCATGTTTAAACGAATCACTTATTGGTTTCTTCGGCTTGCAATTAGCTTTATAGCCATCACTCCGTTTTCAGTATTATATCATATTTCAGACGGCTTAGCTTTCATACTTCACTACCTCATTCGTTATCGGTATCGAGTGATTCGGATGAATTTTGAAAATTCCTTTCCAGAGAAGTCAGGTGCTGAAATCAAAATGCTAATCAAGCAGTTTTATCAGCATTTTGCCGACATTGTTTTGGAGAGTTTAAAGGGCTATTCTGTCCCTCCAGAAATGCTTATACCTCGCTATAAGTTCAAACCATCACCGAAATTGAAACAATATTATGATAATAACCAAAGTGTCATCATTACAGGTGGGCATTATGCGAATTGGGAATGGGGCGTAATGTGCAGCGGTCTGCAGTCACAGCATCATGTCATGTGTTACTATCATCCGATTCGAAATACTTTCATTGACAGTTTTTATAGAGAACAGTTTTCAACCAATAGAAACTTAACCACCGTTTCCTCCAAAAAAGCAGTTCGCAATTTTGTAGAACATCGGCACGAACCGATACTACATATGATGCTTGCGGATCAAAGTCCAAAGTCCAGGAATGGTGCGGTTTGGTTAGATTTTTTAAATCAAGATACGATTTGCATCACAGGACCAGAAAAACTTGCCCAAAAATTCAATTATCCAGTTTTTTACTTTCATGTGAACCGAGTAAAAAGAGGCTTTTATGAATTGCAAGTAATAGAAATTACGTCTAATTCAAAAGATACCGCAAAAGGGGAGATTACCACTCAATTTATGCGAATGCTCGAACAGCAAATTATAGACAAACCACATGAATGGCTTTGGTCACATAAGCGATGGAAAAAGAAGAGGAAAGTTAATTAAGCGTTGAGAATGTGGAATTAGAAATTATCGTTATAGCGATTACGTTCAACCGATTCATTTCTAATTCCACATTCCTAATTCCTAATTCATTCAATCATTGCATATCATTGCATACAGAAAGTTCCAAGGCGACTTTATATTTCCATTCTTGCTGTTCCTGTGGTTTCATACTGTAATGCGTATAAAGGTCATAATTGATTTGAGCCTTTTGCCATTTTATCAAAAAATCTTGAACAAAACGATCAAACGCTTCCCCTTCGCCACAGTAAAAAGTTTCTTTGTCTAATGCTAATTTTAATTTCTGAGCGTATAATTGAGTGATGTTAAAATGAATTTGTTCATGCTCCAAATGATGTGTCGTCAATGCTTCTGCTTTTACCCAAGAGTATTTTTTTTCAAAATAAGCCTTGATATCATAAATAATTTTTCCTTCTTCACAACCTTTGAAATGTAAGATTCCCGAAGACGTTAAAGCCGCAATATCATCATAATTATAATCGGGATGACCTTGAAAATCTGCCCACGATAACTGCCGACTTTCAGACCAATAAATAACATCTTCTACTGACTTATTACTACTTCCAATAATCACAATACTCCATAACAGTACGATAAACCCAAAATACCTAAATCTCATAGTCGTGTGTGTTTGTAGTAATTTCACAACATCAATTTGTAGAATTACTATCATGTGTTCAAATAGGGACTTTACTATAAAATTGAGTTTTGTACTTTTTAATTTAAAACTGTTTAATTATCAAAAGAGCGATTGAGCAATGAAACCGTGAATTATCATTCCACCGAAGGATCCCAAATATTTTCTTTAAAATTTTGAATCGTATCGTTTTCAATAACGAAACCTTCGTTTTCCAAAAGTTCCTGCATCATAGTTGGCGATGCGAAGAAATTTCTTCCTGAAAGTTCACCTTTACGATTTACGACTCGATGAGCCGGAACGAGTGGCTCAATATTTCCACATTTATTCAAAGCCCAACCAACCATTCGAGCAGAACCCAATTCTAAATAATTCGCAATCGTTCCATAAGTTGTAATTTTTCCTCGGGGAATACTTCTGGTCACTTCAAAAACCTGATCAAAGTATGTTGGTATTGATTTCTTACTCATTTATTTTTTATTACATTTTTTATATTAACACCATAATACGCAAAAAAGATAGACAATAACTTTGTTTTGTATTTATTCAATCTATAAAATAACATTTCATAAACAT
>CAWVWD010000224.1:0-7095 GCA_963933585.1 uncultured Saprospiraceae bacterium | reverse complement strand
TTTGCATAGCCGTAGTTATGAAAATAAATTTTAACGAAGTTATCGGCAATATTTTATCAAAAAATACCGACATGATTCACTTGACTTACCACTAAGTAACTGTAAAATAATAATTCCACCATCACTAATATTGATAAAAAAACTATTAAATGCTTAAACATCGTCACTTTATTCTGCATAAACCTTATGGTTATTTATCGCAATTTATAAACAACCAAAGTACCCGAAAAAATAAAAAAATGTTAGGTGCATTACATGATTTTCCAGATGGAACAATGTCAATTGGTCGCTTAGATCAAGCCTCAGAAGGTTTGCTATTCCTAACAACAGATGGTAAAGTTAGTGAAATTGTTCGGAGCAAAAAGGTAGAAAAAGAATATTATGTTCAGGTCGATGGTGAGATTACAGATGAAGCTATTGAACAATTAAAAGTCGGTGTAGAAATTGGTTTTCATGGTAAGAAGTATATGACTTTACCTTGTAAAGCAGTTGGTTTAAATCCTGCTCCAGTTTTTAAGGTTCGAGAAAGAATGAGAGATAAACATCGACCGACAAGTTGGGTTTCTGTAACGATATCGGAGGGGAAATTTCGGCAAGTTCGTAAAATGACTGCTGCGGTGGGTTTTCCGACGTTGCGATTAGTTCGAATTCGAATTGGTCATATTATGTTGGCTGATTTACTTTCGGGAGATTTTATCGAAGTCGATGATTTTGGTATAAAATAGAACCCTAAAATTCATGAAATTATTAATATTTTCAAAAATTAAGCCCTGATAATCAAATACTTGTATAATAATAAGGTACTTCCCCTTATTAAACCTAAATTGAATTTAAAATTTAACTTAAAAGGCAAACCAATGAAAAAATCAAATTTAAAAACAAGAATATTTTTCAAAGCGTTAATCGGTTTCGCGCTGATTATTAGTTTTTATGCTTGTGATCCTGCAAGAATGTTGGCATTAAAAAATGAAACAGGAAATGTTATCGAATTACAAATAGAATTTGGTGAATGTGAGAACGAATTTATTAAAGAACTTTCGGAAAGTAAGGAGTTTGAAAACGTAACGCTGGGAAATTCAGAAGGAGAAAATGTAGAGTTTTTTAGCCTTGGAATGGGCAAATGGTACGAAGCAGATCTGGAAGCTTTTATCGAATGTACTAAATCAATTAATATCAAAGAAGCAGGAAAACCAATACGCAAAATCGAAGGCGAAGAATTGAAAAAAATGTTACCAGAGGTTAAGAAAAATATTGATGAAAATTTGGTTACGATTACAATAAACTAAAACTTCTAAGATGAATATAGATAGAAAAGACATACGTATTATCAATCGATATAGTGACTTATCTGAAAAACAGGTGGATAAAATACTAAAAGCACACGTTTATAATAGTCCAGAATCTTGGCAAAAATTCCTACGGTTATTGTTTATAAGTTTGGGTATTGCCTTTACGACCGCAGGCATTCTTTTCTTTTTTGCTTACAATTGGGCAGATTTACACAAGTTCATCAAGCTTGGATTGGTAGAAGGTTTGATTATTACGCTGACTTCTGTGGTGTTATTTTCTAATATAAAAATAGATATTAAGCATATCATAATCACAGGAACAGCAATACTTGTCGGCGTATTATTTGCTGTTTTTGGACAAATTTACCAAACAGGCGCGAATGCCTACGATTTCTTCTTGGGTTGGACGATTTTTATAACACTTTGGGTCGTTGTACTTAACTTTCCGCCTTTATGGTTGGTCTTTATCACTTTGGTTAATACGACACTAATTCTGTATTCAGAACAGGTTGCACATGGTTGGTCAGCAATTTTGCTTTCTACTTTGTTGTTTAGTATTAATCTGCTGTTTTTAGTGGCTTTTATTATCACTTCTAAAACCGTTGAAACGATAAAAACTCCAAATTGGTTTTTAAATATTATTGCTTTAGCAACAATTGTATTTAGCACGATTGGTATTTCAATTAGTATTTTTGAACCGTATGAATTGGCAACTTTAGTCCTGGTTTCATTGAGCGTAATCATATATGCGATTGGAATTATTTATGGACTTCGAGCTAAAAGAGGGTTTTATCTTTCAATCATTCCATTTAGTGTTATTGTCATTTGTTCCGCCTTTTTTATAAAAATATCGGTTGATCCAGGAATGTTTTTTATCATCTCTTTATTTATTGTAATTAGCGTAACACTTGTAATTCGGAACTTAATTAACCTTCAAAAAAAGTGGACAAATGAATAAGGAAGCGACTATAAAAGCATTATTAGAAAACATCCGATTAAGTCAGGATGATGCGTTTGAATATGATGAAACGGCTATTTTGGGTGCATATGAGAAAAGTAAAAATGATCAATCAAGTATTTCGATTAAAATCCTTTCTATTTTTGGTGGTTTTTTAGCAACTATAACCTTTGTTGCTTTCTTGGGACTTGTGGGGTTTTATGAGTCCGAGTTTGCTGTGCTTATTTTAGGTTTAATATTTATTGTCGCATCTATTTGGTTGAATAAAAAATATGACAAACTTATCATTGATACGTTTAGTATTTCAATCTATATTATTGGCTTTTTATCATTGGCTTTTGGATTAACGGAAATGCATGTAAATCAGAATATTATAGCTATTTTAATTATTATTATTGCTTCGATTTCTTTAGTTGTTACACAAAATTATTTGCTTTCGTTTATATCGGTATTAATGATTAGTACGAGTCTTTTGACGTTAATTTTGTCAAATAATTATTATGATTTAATCCATTTATATGTTGGTATAATGGTAATTTCGATGACATATTGGTTTTTGAATGAAGCGAAAATTATTACTTCTCACCACAAATTATCCCTACTTTACGACCCCGTTCGCATTGGTTTAATCATCTCTTTATTATTTGGATTGATCATCGTTGACAATGGCGATATAGTCCCGATAGCACAAAATTTTGTTTGGATTTCCTCCCTAATTATTATTCCTACGGGTATGTATTTAATTCATATTATTGCAAAAATCAATAACATTGAATCGCAAAAAAGTAAAACATTAATTTACGCACTAAGTCTGCTTATCTTTTTATCAACGGCATTTTCACCATCAATTTCTGGCACAATTTTAATCCTTTTATTGAGCTTTTTGGTAAATTATAAAACAGGTTTAATCCTGGGAATTATTGCCTTGATTTACTTTATTTGTCAGTACTATTACAACCTTAGTTTTACATTATTAACCAAATCAATTATTCTATTTTTATCGGGTGTAATGTTCCTACTATTTTATTTATTCACTCCCCAAAAAACAGTCAAAAATGAAGCAATATAAGTGGATAATTATCCTTGTGAACTTATTGATATTACTTGTTTCTTTTAATAATTCCGTATTCAAAAAAGAGACTTTATTATCAGACGGTGATTTGATTTTATTAGAGTTAGCACCTGTTGATCCTCGTTCTTTGATGCAAGGCGATTACATGGAATTACGGTATGCCATATCAACCGGGATAGAAACGGATAGTATTTCAAAACGAGGTTTTTGTGTCGTGAAATTAATAGCGGATAATATTGCTAAAAAAGTCAGAATTCAAGAAAACAGAACGCCTTTAAAGAAAGGTGAGTACTTAATAGAATACACCATAAAAGACTGGAGAAGTCTAAGTATTGGCACGGAATCTTTCTTTTTTCAAGAAGGAAAATCGGAGAGATATGAAGCTGCAAAATATGGCGGTATTAAGGTAGACAATCAAGGGAATAGCCTTTTAATCGGTTTGTATGATGAAGCCTTAAAGGAGATAAAGTAAAGATTTAAAGGGCATAAGTTACTAATAATCAAACCTGACAGATTTTAAAACCTGTCAGGTTCTTATGCAATATCCATTTCAAACCGAAGCTCGAATTCCATCTTCAATTTCTATATATTTAAACTCAAAACCTTCTGAAAGCAATCGTTCCGGAACTAAACGACGACTTTTTAAAACCAATTCAGATTCTGTTCTCATAAAGAAAGTACCGATTTCAATCATCCATTTCATCGCCGGTAAACCAATCGGAACACCTAATACTTTTCGCATCGTTTGCATAAAAAATTGATTGCGAACAGGTTTCGGACTGACGACATTATAAATACCTTCGGCTTTTTCATTGCCAATCAAATATTCTGTAATTCGACAAAAATCTTCGACTTGTAACCAACTCACAAACTGCTTTCCCGAACCTTGAAAACCACCTAAACCGATTTTCGTCAAATTCACCAACGGTTCCATCGCTCCACCGTTTTTACCAATCACAATGGAAGTTCGCATCACGACTTTTCGGACATTCGGTAAATCGATTTCATTAAATGTTTTTTCCCAAGCTTTCGCAACGCTAACTGAAAAATTATCACCTAGTTCGCCTTTCGATTCCGTCATTTCCCTATCTTCTGAATGTCGATAAATCGTTCCTGTACTTGAATTCAACCAAATTTTTGGAGGATTTTGACTATTTTTAATAGCTTCACCAATGATTTTTGTAGAATCAATTCGAGAGTTTAAAATGTCGGCTTTGTTCTTTTCATTATATCGACAATCCACCGAACGACCAGCCATATTGATAACTGCCCACGCATTTTCAAAAGTCGTTGTCCAATCTCCAATCGTTTTTCCATCCCATTTTTTGTAGTGAATATTTCCTTTGGACGACTTTTCGCTTCGGGACAAAATCACGATTTCAAACCCTTTTTCAGCAAAATAATTCGCTAAGTGTTGACCTAAAAAGCCTGAACCTCCAGGAATGATTATCTTTTGCATTTTTCGTTATTTTATTTAGTTATTAGTCACCAAAACGAAAACGTATGATTTTAGTTTCATAAGTTTCAACAGATTTTAAAACTTGTGACTTTAGATAAAAAAAAAGGGTTCAACGGTCAAAAAACCATCAAACCCTTTTAAATACTCCTAAATAAAACTATCTTTCTTATAAATTCGTCTTCAACACCTCCAGTAAAAAAGAGGAAACCCAGACGACAGAACTGTACTTTATTAAGGTTAAATTCTGTCCTCAGATTCCTTTCCCCTTTAAAGAAAAAGGCTAAAAAAGGACTCAACCGGCAAATGATTTCCTTATGATTACCCTAAAATTATTGTGAACTAATCACACATTAATACTTTGACTTCAAGCATATTACGTCCTCAAAAACTACCAATTACCTACTTCCCTCTCGGTGGCTTACGTTGCGTGACTTTCTTAAAAATTTCCCTTAGTTTTTCTTTTTGCTCCGCAGAAGTACAAAGCTCCTTTAATTCGCCATAATGCTGAATCAAATTCTTATCCATTGCAATTCGAGTCGCTCCGATTTTTACATTGATACTATCCAAAATTATTTCATTCGGGTTATCGCTCAACATTTCTTCAAAAAGTCTACTTTTATAGGATTTCATGCTTTTATGTAATTCCTGCGATTTCGTCCTATGTATATCGTCTAAGGGTCTGAATTGAGCGGTTTGTTCCGGCGTTAAACTCAATTCTTTCTCAAATATTTTTTCTAATTGCGGCGGGTGATGTGGTTTTCGCATCCACCAAAAAGAACCAAGTGTTGCCATATTAATCAGCACCAAAATCACTATGATTCCCACCATCCATCTCTTTTGATTTTTCATTATTTTTCGAGTTGTGGATTGCGGATTACGGGTTATGAGTTGCGAATTTCATCATTTTCACACAAACCTTACGTTAGAACGATAAAACTCGTAACTCGTAACCCGTAACCCGTAACACTTTAATATAATTCAAAATTAGTTTCGCTATCCGTTGATAAATTGTACTGTTCCGCAATTGCATCATAAACCGTTTGGCTTTCATTCGTTTCACTATTCAAAGCAGTCACAATCGTAAAAAAGTTCAATACCAAAATCACAGCCACTAATAAAGGCTGCCAAAACCAAATTCGATTCACTTTTGGAGGTATTTCCAAATTTTTAATTTCTTGTTCCAAGCGAGTATATAAAAACGGATTCGCTTCAAACCGTTCTATATTGTCCCAACTTTGCAAAGTTTTTTCAACTTCGGTATTAATATTTTTCATATCCTTTTATTATTAATGCCTTGAGTTCATTCTTTCATTATTATAGTAATAACGAAAGAGTTTATTATTAGCCTTGTTAGCCTTGTAAAATCACTAACTCTAGCTTTTTTCTGTTAGAACTAATTATAAAACGAACACTTTTTATTGATTTTGAACAAATGGTCCCATTTAAACTCAAAATTCCGGTTGTTTCAAAAGTATCTAACATCTCTATTACTGATTTCGATAATAATCTTCTAATTGTATTCTCAAATTTTTCTTTCCTCTAAATAGCAATGATTCCACCGATGAGATACTTTTATCCATTACATCCGAAATCTCTTGATAACTCAAGTCTTCGTACTTACTTAGTGTAAAAGCAATTCGTTGAGCTTCTGGTAATTTTGCGACGGCTTCCGCCAATATTGCCGCTCGTTCTTTATTTTCCAAAGCTTGCTGTGGTGACTGACTATTATTATCCGGTACTTGCATTGCCGCTTCTTCACCACCGAAAAACGTTTGAATACTTTGTACTCGACTTCTTCTTTTGCGTTTCCGCAATAAATCAATCGAACGAGTCGTCGCAATTCGGTATAACCAAGTTGATAATTTGGAATCCCCTCTGAATCTGCCGATTGAACGATAAACTTCAATAAATACTTCTTGCGTTACGTCTTCCGCATCCGCTCCATTCTGCAAAAAACCATAACAAGTATTGGCAACCATATTTTTATAGGTTTTTACCAATTCCTGAAATGCCCTTTGACTTCCTGCCTGCATTTCTTCGACTAATGTTTTCTCGGCTGCCGTCATCCCGTTCTGCTTGTGTGGTGAAGTATTCTAATGCCCTGTTTTATCGTTCTTTATTAAGGGCAAACGCACCAAATTATTTTGTTTTACGAATTAATTTAATTTATTATTTTGTTTTCACACTAAATTAATTCGTTATCAATATAATATTTGGCGATTGAAAATCCTTCTTCTTTTCCTTAATGAAAAGAAGCAAAAATCAAGGCTTGATTGATTTTTTTACGGCTGAAAGTATTACAAAAGCTAAACAGACT
>CAWVWD010000223.1:0-7113 GCA_963933585.1 uncultured Saprospiraceae bacterium | reverse complement strand
TGTGTTCGGTTTGCGTGAAAAACCTATAAGGTTTCAAAAACCTTATAGGTTTCGGGATGTGTGGGGTTTGTGTGAAAAACCTATAAGGTTTCAAAAACCTTATAGGTTTCGGGGTGTGTATATTAATCTATAAACGAGTCGTAATCCTCATCTAATCTATAATTTTGATGAAAATCAATGAAGCCTTGTAAACCTTGTAAGATATACAAGACTCGCTCTTTATAAAACCCCTTTTTATTCGGATTTAAAAATGCTGGATAAGAAGTATAATTCCAGGTTTCTAAATCATCTACAAACCCATGATGAATTGGATTTTGATGGATGTACCGTAATGTATTTAGAAAATGATTTTCATCTGTAATCAATGGTCGCTTAAAATAATCTTCAAATAAACCGCCTCTCCGACCATATTTTTTATTATATGCTTTTGCATAACTATTAAAAAAATTACTAAACTGCTGACTGATAAACTTATGATAATCAAAGGTTTGCCAATCTTGCTTTTTATGTGGATGGCACTTTTTGTAATACGCTTGTATTTGTTCTTCTGGTCGGATTTGTATTAAAAAATGAAAATGATTCGGCATTAAACAATAGGCATAAGTTACGGTAATCGGTGCAATGTACTTTTTATACTTATCCAAAAAGAAGGCGTAATTTTCATCTTCTCGAAATAATAAATTGCCATCTATCGCATGATTGACGCAATGATGATATTGATTTGGCAATAACTTGGGACGATAATCTATTTTTTTATTTTTTATCATTCGGGTTTTCGTATGAGTAATACAAACCTATAAGGTTTTCAAAATTTTATAGGTTTCGGAGTGTATTCGTTACGTGTGGAAAACCTATAAGGTTTCAAAAACCTTATAGGTTTCGGGGTGTGTGCGGTTTGTATGAAAAACCTATAAGGTTTCAAAAACCTTATAGGTTTCGGGATGTATTCGTTACGTGTGAAAAACCTATAAGGTTTCAAAAAACCTTATAGGTTTCGGGGTGTGTGGGTAATCATTTCGTGATGATGGAAATGTAGTTATTGTTGGCGACGATTGTTCAACGTTTTGATTTTTCTGTGGTTGAAAATTATTCGGTGGAATTAGATTCGTTGATTACGTGACGACCAGAATATGGAATTAAACTTAGAGTTAATTAAAACCAAAATGAGAAATTAAAATTAGAAAATAGAATGATTATACATTCACCTGCTTTTTAATTTTAGTTTCTCATTTTAATTCCTATTTCTATCCCTCAAAGTGGAAAGAAAGCGTAAACGTTCTTGATAACACTTTATCCAAAACTGTTGAATATTCTAAGTTTGGATTATGAATCAAGCCATTACTCATACCTTGTGAAAATTTCAATTCCGGCGAAAATATAAAGTACGGGAAGAAAAACTGAACACCTGCACCTATTTCTACTGCAAAATCTGTTGGCGAAATTTTGATTAAATTCGAATCCTGCCTTGCTCTAGATTGACTTGCAACGTCAAATGAATATTTCACACCTCCGACTACGAAAACTCGTAAATCTTTGTATGGTTCGGATTTATAACGTACATGAAATGGCATTTCAAAAAACACCGCTTCTATTCGTTTATCAATTACAGAATTTGAGGCTGTCGTATATTGAAGCGTTCTATCTGCGAAAGATAACGTTGGTAAAAATCGGAAATCGAAATATTGACCAATTTTTAAATTTGTTACAATTCCTAAATTGAAACCTTGACCATACAAACCTTCAATGCCTCGTATACTATCGCTCGAAAAAAACTGTGAGGACTGATACGGCTGAAAACTTGACGTATTATAAGCCAATGTAATTCCGAAATAGTACGGCTTCGATGCAAAATCTAAGTAGTTGTAAGTACCTTTAATTTGTGCATTCGTAGTGAAACTTAGGATTGCAAAAACAGCAATCAAACTTATTTTTTTCCAATGTAGATCGAGCATATTCCTAAAGTCAGCGGGATGCTTTTTGTTGAATGAAATTTGGTTTTCTCTAAAACTGCCTCAAACTTTTTGCCATCAGGGAATGCTTGTACGGATTCGTACAAATACTGATAAGCTTTCGGATCTTTTGACGTAAAACGTCCAATCAAAGGCAAGATATTCTTAAAGTAGAAATTAAATAACTGCTTAAAAGGAAAGAGCGTTGGTTGTGAAAACTCCAAAACGACTAATTTGCCGCCTGGCTTTAGCACTCGCTGCATCTCCATCAATCCTTTCTCCAAGTTTGCGTAGTTTCTTACTCCAAATGCAACGGTAATCGCATCGAAAGTATTGCTTTCAAAGCGAAGATTCTCCGAGTCACCATTCTCTAATGTAATGATATCTGAGAGGTTTTTCTTAGCGATTTTATTTCTTCCGACTGCCAACATTTGGTTTGAAATATCCACACCGATTATTTTTTTCGGTTTTAAACTTCGTTCGATTTCTAATGCTAAATCAGCTGTACCTGTTGCCACATCTAATACTAACTGCGGATTATCCTCTTTTAATACGCTTACGGCTTTCTTTCGCCAAATCGTATCAATTCCCAGAGATAAGAAGCGATTTAAAAAATCATAATATTTTGCAATATTATCAAACATCGTGGAAACTTGTTCCTTTTTTCCGCCTTCTTCGTGATATGGTTTTACCTCTTCGTGTAACATTTTATTTATTATTTCATTGCTTGTTCCGAAACCTCGGTGATTCAATTATTCTATTACCACATGATTTTCAATTAAAAATCACAAGTGTCGTAACAATAAACACGCTACAAAGTTAGGCCATTTTATCATTTTAAAGTAAGAATGAGTCATTTAGATTTAATCTTGACATTACTTTGCATCCAAAATCAAGCAATCAGCATCGGGTAATTCAATCTCTGGTATTAAATCATTATTGATAGTCGTCTAAAATCTAAGCATTCGATGTGGTGATAATATTTTCGGTTTTGCTAATACAAGTCGTTTATTTAAGCTTAAGTAATGGGACATAATTAATTAACTATTCAAAATTGCTCTTTTTCTGTTCAATGATGTGGGACTATTTATCTACTTCAGTTGCCAACTAAAATCTTTTTTTCATGCTTAGTTTTTGCAGTAATTTATTGATTATCATACCTGCATTTTCCGTTTGAATAGTAGATTTATAAGAATGGTGAATGCTCGAAATATATGACAGGTTTCATTTTGGCATCCAAAAAATAAGCTTCGGACGATTTATTTTCTGATAGAATTAATAAGTTAAAATCCTCAATGAAAATGGGTTTGTTTACTAATATTTTGACCAAGCTGGATATTAGAGTCACTTCAGCAGCGATTTATAATAAATAATCCAATAATCTCAATAGATTTTACGATTTTTGTGCGGAAAGATAAAAAGGCGTTAAATTTTGGGGTAATTGTCATTTGCTTTTACACCTAAAAACCTTAAAGCCTTTATACCTAAATAAGAGAATCATGGAAATTACAGAAGCAAAATATGTTGCGAGTTTTCCGACAGTCACAATGTGTCCACCACCAAATAAACCAGAATATGCGTTTATCGGTCGGTCAAATGTTGGAAAATCGTCATTGATTAATATGCTAACGAATAATAGTCGATTAGCAAAAACGTCATCAAGTCCGGGAAAGACGCAGATGATTAATTATTTCGATATTAATCAACGGTGGTATTTGGTGGATTTACCGGGTTACGGTTATGCCAAAATTTCAAAAAGCAAACGAAAGGAATGGAGAAAGATGATTGAGAATTATCTTATTCAGCGAGAAACCTTGGCTTGTGCCTGCATCTTGATAGATGCTAATGTTCCGCCGCAAGAGGTGGATATCGAGTTTTTGGATTGGGCAGGAAAAGTTCAGTTGCCGATTGTTATTGTCTTTACGAAAGTGGATAAAAGTAAAAATGATCAGGTCGAAAAGAATATGGAAGATTTTAAGAGCAAGATGTTAGAAACTTGGGAAGAAATGCCACAGTCTTTTATTACTTCTGCAAATAAAAAAGTTGGTGGCGATGAGCTTTTAGATATGTTCAGTACGATCAATGAAAAGTTTTATGATACGTATGGGTAATTGAGTTACGAGTTGAGGGTTACGAGTTGCGAGTTTTCATTCTAACGCAACCTTTTTACGTAAATTAGATTACGTTAGAGCGAAAACCTGATAACTCGTAGCTTGTACTCGCAATCCGAAAACAGATGTTATACAATCCAGAAAAAGAGCAATATCCTTACGTTATTCCTGATTTACAGGATTGGCCCTTAGTTAAATTATCCAACGATAAGCAGAATTTCTTAGCGGAAGTTAATGCATATACGATTGATTATTTGTTGCGTATTTTTTCGGAAGAAGAGATTAGTGATGAAATTGCTCGGACGATTTATCTGGAGAAAAAGCGAACGAAAGAAGAACCTTGGCGAGTAGATCCAAAGACGGAAAAGAAGTTTTGGGGAAGCATCAGTAAGTCATTGATAAAAAAATCTTTGGATAAAACGGAGGAAGAAAGACAAGGTGTTTTAACGAATAATAAGGAGATTCTTAATCGGATTATTTCTCGATATGCGAATGAAATTGTCGGACGTTTTCATATTAAAACTTACTTATTTGCCCGATCTTTTTTGACGGTTGCATTTACTAGGTTATTAAATTCCATTGCTGGAAAAAATGCTTTAAAATTCTTTAGTCGTCGGTATCAATTGCAACAAAAAATTCAAGCGATTGGAGAAATAGAGCATATTCGAGAACTATCGAAAAAAGGAACAGTCGTCATCGTTCCAACACATTTTTCTAATTTAGATTCTATTTTAATTGGTTTGGCCGTTGATTTTATTGGCGTTCCTGCCGTTTCCTATGGTGCAGGTTTGAATCTTTTTAATACTGGAATTCTAGCCTTTTTTATGAATCGTTTGGGTGCTTATCGAGTCGATAGGCGGAAAAAAAGTAAAATTTATATAGAAACCTTGAAAGCATATTCAACGCTTTCTATCAAGCGAGGTACACACAGTTTGTTCTTTCCCGGTGGAACTCGTTCTCGTTCTGGTTTGATTGAGAAACAACTCAAAAAGGGTTTGGTTGGTACGACGATTGAAGCGCAAAGAATGATTTTCGAGGAAGGACGAGAAGATAAAGTCTTTATTGTTCCAATGGTTTTGGGTTATCATTTTGTATTAGAAGCCGAAAGTTTGATTAAACAACATCTGAAACACACGGGCGAAGAAAAATATCTTGTTCCTAATGATGAATTTACGAGTATTCGCAAACGTATGAGTTTCGTTTACCAATTCTTCAGTTCTGGTTCAGAAATCATGGTTTCTTTTGGTAAACCAATAGATGTTTTTGGGAATTTCGTAGATGAAGAAGGCGTCAGTTTTGATAAACGGGGTAATAAAATCAATCTTCAGGATTATTTTATTTCTAATGGAAAATTAGCCAGAGATAATCAACGGGACGCTGAATATACCAAGCTATTGGCTGGTATTATGGTCAAGCGTTTGCATGCTGAAAATATTGTTCTATCGAGTCAAATGATGGCTTTTGCAGCTTTCAATATCATCAAAGCCAAACATCCAAACTTAGATATTTACGGAATTTTACGGCTAAGTGATGAGGCGCGCAAAATTCCACAAGATGAATTCATGTTGGTCATGAATCATCTAAGGACAAAATTATTGGAATTGGCAAATGCAAATCAATTGAAACTATCGAATATTATTTTAAATAAGGATTTGGACTCATTGGTGAAAGATGGTTTGAAGCATTTAGGAACGTATCACGCTGAAAAGGTTTTGAAGAAAGATAAGCATGGAAATTTCGTCACCGATAGTTTGAAGTTATTGTATTATTATCATAATCATTTGATTGGTTATGAATTAGAAAGAAGCGTAAAATGGGTTTGACGAGTTGTATATTTCAGATTTTTCGTTTTGGCGTAATCCGTCGAAGTCTCCCATTTTGAAAAGTATTTCGTCTAAATCATTATAATCTACACATTTTCATATCTAAAATCGTTTAGATGAAAAAGACTATGGAAAGGATTCTGATTCTTAATAAATAGATCGTTTTTAGTACGTATAAAATCTCTTATTATCAAGGTTATTCCTAATTCTTAATTATCAAATGATGAATTATAAATTTATATTTACCGTCTGTATAACGCTTTTCTTTTTTCAAATAGCGACTGCACAAAGGTTCGATCAACGAAAACTAAACCTTTATAAACCTGGAGCAAAAGTGATTACTTTTCAAGTGGGTAACGATATGACATTTCAGTTAAAAGGCATCGATCGGTTTCACACTTTTCAAATTACTGACTTACAAGGGGATTCAATATTTTTTGACAATCATATCGTCCGACTGAAAGAAATTCAAGCTGTAAAATATGCTCGTTCTGGCGGGAACTCCGCTCAAACAGCTGCGGCTTCCTTATATATATTTGGTAGTTCTTGGCTACTTTATACCGGTGTAGATGATGTAATGGGAAATGATCCAAGTTGGATTCGAGCTGGTATTATTGCTGCAACGGCTGGAGCTTTGGGCGGAATTCTGCACTTATTTTCCCGACCGAAAACGTATGTTTTGGATAATGATAAATATTTGCGAATTTTAATTCCGTAAGACAAACAGCACTGCTTTTGCCATCGTTTGTGCGATCAAAAATGTTGATAAAAACTTGAAATTCATTCATTCTACAGATGGCAAAGGCAGTGCCTTTTGCCCTACGAGTTCACCATACGGATCATATATTTTTTGAATCAAAATTCCTTTTCGTTTCTTAATTTTCCAAACATATTTATGAACATCCGCTTCAAAATAGGCTTTTCCTGTTGGAATTTTAATTGGTTCATCTAAATCTTCAAAAGTTTCAGAATCAAAAACCTGCGTTTTAAAAAACGACAAACTGACCAAATTCCCTCGCCTATCATATTCAAAAAATTTCAGCGATACATCCGAAAAATCATCCCAAAATACATCAACTTCAACTCGCCTTAATTGCTTCCCATTTTTACCATAATATCTAAAATACACTTCAAAAAAACCTTCCTCAAATCGCACCTTTTTATGATAACCTCCTGACATTTCAATCGGTTTGTGATGACGATTAAAAAAAACTTCTGAAACCAGTTTTT
>CAWVWD010000222.1:0-7143 GCA_963933585.1 uncultured Saprospiraceae bacterium | reverse complement strand
TTCGATTGAAACGATTTTGGATTTAAAAATGATTAATCAGCCACATGGCAATCGTCCGATTGGGAATTTTGATCATATTATTGGCAATGACGAACGATTTTTGGAGATTTTGCAAATGGCAAAGCGAGTGAGCAAAACCAATGCAAGTGTTTTGATTACGGGCGAAAGTGGTACAGGAAAAGAGTTGATTGCAGAGGCTATTCATTACGAAAGCAAACGAATGAATGAACCGTTTTTGAAAGTGAATTTGGGTGGAATTTCGACTTCTTTGTTCGAAAGTGAATTATTTGGACACAAAAAAGGAGCGTTTACCGATGCGATTTCAGATAGAAAAGGACGGTTTGAAATGGCGAATAACGGGACGATTTTTTTAGATGAAATTGGGGATTTGGCGTTGAGTTCGCAGGTGAAACTATTGCGAGTTTTGCAGGAACAAACTTTTGAATCGTTGGGTAGTAGCCAAACACAGCGGATTGATGTTCGGGTGATTAGTGCGACGAATAAAAACCTGGAGGAAATGATTGCTTTGGGTACGTTTCGAGAAGATTTATTTTATCGAATTAATTTAATTAAAATCCATTTACTGCCTTTGCGAGAACGCAAAAATGACATTCCGCTTTTGGTTGATTTTTATGTGAATAATTTAAAAATGACCTATGAACAACCAAACCTTCTTATACATAAATCGGCAATGAATTGGTTGAAACGTCAAACGTTTTCGGGTAATATTCGAGAATTGAAAAATTTAGTGGAACGAACGGTTTTGATGGCAAATTCGGATGAATTAACGGTTGAGGATTTTCAGCGGAATTACCGCAAAAAAATTACCGAAAAAGAAAAAACGAATTTCCCGAAAGTTGGCAGCATGACGTTGGAGGAAATGGAAATTAATATGATAAAACGAGCGTTGGATTTTCATAAAAATAATATTAGTGCCACGGCAAAAGCGTTGGGAATCACGAGAAATGCGTTGTATCGAAGAATGGAAAAATTCGAGATTTAAATGAAAATAAAATACACCATATATATAGTAGTGCTGCACGCTTTTTTGGCAGGTTTAATTTTTTACGTTTTACGAGAACATAAACCTTATTTATTTTTAGCCGAAATAGGTATAATCATCTCTTTATTGATTGCGTATTCATTGTTCCGCAATTTTATTCGCCCGATAGAATTTATAAAAGAAGGACGAAATGCGATAGTCGATAAGGATTTTAATATCAAATATGTACCGACGGGTTCGAGTGAAATGGACGAATTAATTTCGGTTTATAATGACATGATTGATAATATTCGAGCGGAACGAATACAAGTACAAGAGCAACATTACTTCCTACAAAAGCTCATCAATGCCTCGCCAAACGGCATCATTATTTTGGATTATGAAGATAAAATTACCGACCTTAATCCACGAGCAATTGAACTTTTAAAAATTAAAGGGAATTGGCAAAATCAACCGATTATGAATTTTGATAATCCGATTTTGAATGAAATTTCAAAATTAGATTTGAATACTTCAAAGGTCATTGCCATTCGGGGCATTGAGAATTATAAATGCGAAACATCAAGTTTCATTCACCGTGGTTTTAAGCGAAAGTTTATTTTAATACAAGAACTTTCCAAAGAGATTTTGGCCGCCGAAAAACGAGCCTATGGAAAAGTGATTCGTATGATGGCACATGAAGTCAATAATTCGATAGGTGCGATTAATTCGATTTTACATTCCGTAGTCGAAATTGAAAATGAAGGTAGGAGTGAAAGTGAGAGTGAGACGAGGGAAATAGTTACGGATGCTTTGACGGTGGCGATTAATCGCAATGATAATTTGAATCAATTTATGCGAAATTTTGCCGAGGTGATTCGAATTCCACAAGCGAATTTTGAGCGAATGGACTTGAATGAATTATTAGAAAGTACGGCAACTTTGATGCAAGCACAGGCGAAAACGAATCAAATTAATTTCGAATTTCAATTCAGTCCCAATCCTGTTTTTGTCCATGCTGACGTGCGACTCATGGAGCAAGTTTTAGTCAATATGATTAAAAATTCAATGGAAGCCTTTGAAAATGAGGTATCGAAAAATGATTTTTCAATCATCAAATTTACTACTTTTCAAAACGGTTTTTCGATTTCGGATAATGGAAGTGGCATTGCTCCCAAAATTGCAGATAAGTTATTTACGCCATTTTTTAGTACAAAAACGACTGGTCAAGGCGTTGGTTTGACGCTGATTCGAGAGATTTTATTAAATCACAAAACTATTTTTTCTTTGAAAAATGGGGATGATGGTTGGACGGTTTTTGAGGTTGTATTTTAAGTAGTTGCGAATTTTGGGAACAGTCTAATAAATTAAGAACAAATTAAGAATAAATGAGAGGCATTTTCAAATACCCCTCATCTTATACAATTTGGACTTTTTAATATTAATCCAATAATCGAACTTTAAAAAAGTCCAGTCACTTTTCCAGTTTCAATATCTACATCAATTTTTCGATAGTTTGGATCCGAAGCTGTTCCCGGCATTAGTTTAATTGTTCCAGCCATTGGTACGATAAAACCGGCGCCTTGATAAACCATCACATCATGTATAGACAATCTCCAACCGGTTGGACGACCTTTTAAGTTTGGATTATCCGAAAGACTTAAATGTGTTTTTACCATACAAATGCCAAGGTTTTTCAAGGCATCATTTTCTTGAAAAGTATTGATTTTTTTATCTGCTTCATCAGAATAATCCACACCATCGGCACCATAAACTTTAGTGGCTAACGCTTCAATTTTTTCCTTAATCGTTTGCTCATCGTCATAGAAATATTTGAATTCCGTTGGTTCCTCACAAGCTTCTACCACAACTCTTGCTAATTCTTCTGCACCTTTTCCACCTTCTAACCAGTGTTTTGAAACGGCAACTCTTGCACCGATTTTTTTCATTTCAGCAGAGATCAAATTGATTTCATCATCATGATCTGTATAAAAATGATTGATACAAACGACAGGCGAAATTCCAGCTTTTTTAACGGTTTCGATATGAGCAATTAAATTATCCATTCCTTTTGCCACTAATTCCACATTTCGGTTGGTATAAGCTTCATCCAGTTTTTTACCAGGAGCCACTCTTGGTCCGCCACCGTGCATTTTCAATGCTCGAACGGTTACGACAACTACCGCACAATCCGGTTTCAAACCACTAAAGCGACATTTCAGACTACAGAATTTCTCGAAACCAATATCCGCTCCGAAACCACTTTCTGTAATATGATAATCTGCTAATTTCAAACCTAAATAATCTGCAGTAATCGAAGATTGACCAATCGCAATATTTGCAAAAGGTCCGGCATGAACTAAAACAGGTTGTCCCTCAATCGTTTGTAAAAGACTTGGCATCAAAGCTTTCGTCATAATTGCCGTCATTGCTCCGGCTACTTCCAAATCTTCTGTCGTAACTGGATTTCCTCTCTTATCATAAGCGACAATCATTTTTCCGATACGTGTGCGCATATCTTTCAAATCTTTCGCAATTGCTAAAATCGCCATTAACTCAGAAGAAACGGTAATTTGGAAATGCGAATCCATCATAAATCCGTCTGATTTTCCACCTTTTCCGATGATAATACTACGAAGTGATTGTGCACAAAAATCAATCGCCCAACCAATAGAAACGTGGTGTGGACTAATGTCCAAACGTTTTAGGTTTTTCTTTGCCAACGTTTTATCGCCATAATTAAACTCGTGCTGCATTCGACTCGTCAAAGCAACCATTGCTAAATTATGTGCATTGGTAATCGCATCGATATCGCCGGTAAGTCCCAAACTGAATTCTGTCAAAGGCACGCATTGAGCTAATCCACCACCAGCCGCCGAGCCTTTAATATTAAAAGTTGGTCCTCCAGAAGGTTGACGAATTGCAGCAATTGCTTTCTTTCCAATAAACCCCAAACCTTGTAATAAACCAATTGTCGTTGTAGACTTTCCTTCACCAAGCGGTGTTGGCGTGATCGCAGTGACATCAATATATTTACCATTCGGTTGGTCTTTCAAGCGTTCTAAAATGCTTCTTGCATCTAGTTTTCCAATATAATGTCCGTAAGGCAATAACTCTTTTTGTTCTAATTCTAATTCCTTTCCTAATTCATAAATGGTTTTCATATTGGCTTCCGCTGCTTCAGCGATTTCCCAATCTGCCATCTTTAAAGGATCTAATTTTTGCATAATTTATTTTAGTATATATGGTTAGTGTAATTTTTAATGATTTATAATCTGGTATTAAAAGGTTAGGAATGTGTTGAATTATTTTCAGCAATAAATTTAAATAAAAAATCATTAAATAAAAAACCGTCAGATAGATTCTAAGAATCTGTCTGACGGTTTCGATTAAGATTTTACTTTGTAAAAAAAGGAAAACATATTCTAAACGCCCTAAATACGGTCACTACAGTTTATCATCTACTTCCTGCAAATCTTCATCTTTATAATCCGTAAACCATTGGCTTAATTTTCCTCGTGCATTATGACGAACATCCTTATCCACATAAGCCGCAATAGCCACTAAACCCATTCCCAAAACACCTAAATCATCCGTAAAACCAAGGAAAGGCGTCAAATCAGGAATTAGGTCAATTGGTGAGATAAAGTAGGCCAATGAACCTAAAATAATGCGTTTTGCCCAAGAAGGTGCATCTTTCCGTTGGTAAGCGTACCACATTAAAAGGCTGGTATAAATAATTTTCACCCCAGCTTTTTGTGCATAATTCGTAATTTTCAGCCAAAGCTTATCCTCGGTTACGTTTATATCTTCTTGATTATTTTCAGGTTCGTAATCATCCTGATTATTACTTTGATTATCTTGCATAGCTTTTTTTGTGAAGGTCTAAAGGTATTTAGATATAACGTATTTTAAATATCTACAAATCATTTACCTTTAAACCCTTAACCTTAAAATCCCCATAGACTCTTACGTTTGTAGCATCATCTTTGTTTAAGATTTTATATCGTTCAGACGATAAATTAGACAAACGGTACATTATCCATACGTGAAAGTATAATAAACCAAATATAATTATTCGTCTTTTGATAGATTTTATTAATTTTGATGTGGGCTTACCAAAATATCTCCATACCAAAATTTCATTTTTGTTATTTAAAAATGCAATAAACACCACATTAAGTAAATTCAATTAGACATTACCGTTAAGGAAATCAGTAAATAGGAATAGGGAATTAAAAATTAGGAATTAGGAATATTAAAATAACGTTATTAAAACGTCGTTTTGAGTCGTTCGTATATCACAATTTATAATTCAAACTAACTGTTTGCTAAATTTTTACGTGTAAAACATTAAACATCAAGTAATATGAAAAAAGTACTTTTTACGGGGCTTATTCTGACGCTGCCATTATTTGTTTTGGCACAATACGAATCTAATATGGTACCAACGATTGATGAACGACTATATGAAGTTTTTGAAGTAGATTTTCTGGAAAGATTACAAAATAAAAGTCCTTCGCAATTACAATATCATAACTTCTTTTTGGATAATATTTATGAGATAAAAGAGCTTGCAGTAGGAAAAATTTCTAATTGTCAAGAAATAATAATAGCTGATTTAGACGATATTAATATTCTTTTATTAATAAATGATTTGAAACTCAAGCGAGATTATAATAATCCAACTATTTATAGAATTGCAAATACTAATAAATTATTGGTAATCATTCCTGAAAAAGAATTTGTGAAAAAATTCAATGTGCATACGGGAAGAAGTCATTAATACTTTGCTTAATAATTAGCAGCTATTTTCGGTTAAAAAAGTATAATATATTATTTGAAATTAATGGTTTTCCAGCTTGATTTGTAAGACAATTTTAGCTGTGTATTCAACGGGCAACTTAAAATGGCCTGTCGAATGTCATTGTTTTTGCGAATTAGCTATAAAAATAGCTCAATTAGTTAATAATTACGAAAAATTTCAAACTGAGAACTGCTGAATAATTAGGATTTAAAATTTAATACTTCAATACACGTCATTTTCAATAAAACCAGCTAATACTAAAGTATCTAAACTGTTCGAGCATATTTTCTAATAAACACTTTTGATGCTGCTTCTAAATAAAAAATAACGATGAAAGGTTTCTTTACTTTCTTACTTATAGTAACCACTACGGTTATTAGTTATTCACAAACTATTTTATTAAATAATGCAACAAACGGAACGACCGTTACGACTTGTAGTGCTACTTTTTATGATAGCGGAGGTCCAAATTTTAATTATGCTAACAATGAAAATTATACGATTACTTTCTGTCCAAACATTACTGGGGCAGGAATTCAATTAAATTTTCCATTTGCTAACTTACAACTCGGTACCGGTGATCAAATTTGTTTTTATGATGGAACATCTACTGCGGCACCATCATTAGGTTGTATGACACCAACCTTTCCTTTGCTTCAAATTCAAGCTTCCGCAGGAAATACTTCTGGTTGTATTACCGTAGAGTTTACATCAAACTCTGTAATTAATGGTAATGGCTGGTTGGCCAATGTTTCTTGTGTTACGCCATGTCAAACAATACTTTCTCAATTGACTTCTTCAAGTCCAATTGTAGATATATCGACCGGAACAATTGATATTTGTATGGGCGAATCTGTGACACTTGGAGGGCAAGGTAGCTATCCTCAAAATAATACGACTTATGCTCAATCTGACGCAACTTCGACTTTTGTTTGGAGAATAGATGGACAGGTTTATAATGGACAAACGGTTACACATACATTTAATAATCCCGGAGGTTTTCGAGCTCAATTGGAAATTACAGATGCAAGCGGTTGCGAGAATACGAATTTATTGAGTCAAGAAATTCGAGTTTCGGGAATACCAAATTTTAGTAATACGACTATTCCTCAAGGTCCAGTTTGTCCTGGAGATACCTTAGGGATTTTATTTGGTGAGGTCGTCCAATTTGAACAGGATTTTGCTGTCCCATTTTCGGTCGGGGATTCTATCTTTTTACCCGATGGTGATGGAACTTCTTACACGACATCAATCTCTGTCAATGATTTCACTCCTGGACAAACAATGACCGGTCTTGCCGATATTATGGATATCTGTGTCAATATGGAACATTCTTTCATGGGTGATTTGAATA
>CAWVWD010000221.1:0-7143 GCA_963933585.1 uncultured Saprospiraceae bacterium | reverse complement strand
AAATGCACCAGGCGAAACAGCATTTACTAAAATACCATATTGAGCCAAATAGCTTGCAAAATACTTCGTCATTTGTATAACGCCAGCTTTTGCTGCTCCGTAATGTGGCGGATTCAGGAAATTTGGAAATTCCTTATATACTGTAAAATCAGGCGCAACCATTCCGTACATTGAAGCCATATTTATAATTCGTCCGCTTTCGCTTTGTTTCATATATGGCAAAACCTCTCGAATACAGCGATATACACTATTTAGACTTCCGTCAATACTATAATTCCAATCTTCATCGGACAATGTTTCAGGCGTATTACTTCGGACATAAAACGCATTATTTATCAATACATCAATCTGTCCGAATCGCTCAAAAATTGCTTGAAAACCTGTTTTAATACTTTCGGTAGAAGCAATATCAAAGTCCTGAAAATAAATATTTTTTAAATCTGAACGTTCAAAAGCACCCTTAAATTTATCCTCATTTCTCGCCAAAACCACAACTTCTGCCCCATGTTCCGCCAGACCTTCCGTGATGCTTTTTCCTAAATATCCATAACCGCCAGTAATGAGCACGACTTTATTTTTTAATGAAAATAGATTAGTCATTTTTTTATTTTAATTGCCACAAACTAGGATTGATAATCAATTCATCATTCACTCGTAACGTTTTTAATTCTGCTCGAATCCCTTCTACTTTTTCTAAAGATTCCAAACTTTCCACATTCCGTTTCAATTGTTCCACACTATCGACACCAATTACCGCTTTATCAATATTCGGATTGGAAATTACAAAATTTAAACACAAAGCCGCTTTATCAATATCATATTGATTCAGTTGTTCTAATTTTGAAATAATCGATTGAAAATGTGTTGGAATCGTTGATAAATCTTTAAAAAATAAACCTTGCAAAAACGAAGAACGAGTATGAACTTCTATACCTTTTGATTTCAAAATTGAAAAATAATCATCAAAACGTTGATCAAAAATATTGTACGGAACTTGTACTAAATCGAAGTCGATATTCTTATCCAAAAGTATTTCTAATTCAATTGGATTGTATAATGAAAAACCGATTTTTTGAATCTTCCCTTTTGCTTTTAAATTTTGTAATTCATCCAGTATCTTTTCATCTTTTTCGAAGGTTGAAAAGTGATGAAATAAATAACCGTACAAACTTTTCGCTTGTAAACGGTTGAAAGATTGTTGAAGAATATCATTGATTTCCACAGCAGAAGAAGGTGGTAATTTGGAAATAATTTTAAAATTATCCAAATCACATTGTCCTAAATTTTCTTCGCTACTTCCATACAAAGAAGCTGTGTCCAAAGTATCTAAACCAACAGAATTGGCGAAAGCCAAAATCGTTTGAATATCAGATATTTTGACTTGTCCGGTTGAATTATTAATCCCATAATCCAAACCAAACTGAACCGTTCCTAAAGCTAATTTTGAAATCATTTTTTAGAATGCCTCCCGTAGATTTCGCAAATTCTTGCAGATTTTATTAATTTATAACTAACTAAAAATCAGACCTGACAGATTTTGAAAACCGCTCAGGTCCTAACTACTTATCTGCGAAATCTACGTGAGAATATTACTTCGCTATTTCTAACACTTTCGCAATCACAAACTCCTGCTCTTCTTCCGTCAAAGTCGGATACATTGGTAAACTCAATGCTCGTGAATAATATTTTTCTGCAATTGGCATGACTACTTTTTCAGTTTCCAAATTGCGATAATATGGTTGTGTGTGCACAGGAATATAATGGACTTGCGAATAAATCTGATGTTCTCGCAAATAGTCATAAACTTCCTTTCGATTGTTTAATTCCACCACATATAAATGATGTGCGTTCAATATACTTTTCGGCGATTCGTGGGTTTGAACAATCGTATTTGCAAAAGCTTCGTGATAACGTTTGGCAATCGCTTGTCGGCGTTCGATTCCTTTATTGGCTTTCGTCAATTGTGAAATTCCAAGTGCCGCTTGAAAGTCAGTTAAGCGGTAATTATAACCTAATTCATGCATTTGATGATACCAGCCGCCATGATTTTCGGTAAATTTCGACGCATCTTTTGTAATTCCGTGCGTGCGTAACATTAATAAACGGTCGTATAAACCTTTATCATTTGTCGTAATCATTCCACCTTCTCCAGATGCAATATGCTTTACTGGATGAAATGAAAAAATCGCTAAATCTGCAAAACTGCCATTTCCACAACGCTGAATTTTACCTTTTGAGTCTGTGAAGTATCCGCCGGGAGCATGACAAGAATCTTCGATTATCCATAAATCATATTCTTCTGCCAATGCTCTAAACGCTTCCAAATCACAAGGGTAACCGGTAAAATCCACCGGAATAATTCCATCGTAAGTTCCTTTCGGTGCAGCTTCCAAAATTCGACGAACATGATTAATATCCAGAGTCAATGTTTCTGCATCGATATCAGCAAATGTAATGTGTCCACCACAATATTTAATACAATTGGCGGAAGCCACAAAGGTAATCGGGGAGGTAATGACGTTCGTACTTTCATTAACCTCTAAAGCCAATGCACACAAGTGAAGCGCTGCCGTTCCGTTCGAGTTCGCAACTGCATATTTTGAGCCAACATAAGCGGCAAACTTTTCCTCAAATTCAGTAATTCGAGGACCTTGTGTTAAGTAATCGTGCTTTAATGCTTCGACAACTGCATCAATATCTTCTTGCGTAATGCTTTGTCTTCCGTAAGGGATTGGATTCATTATTCAACTTGTTTCATGGCTTCATGGCTTTATCATTCAAAACGTTCGAACAATGAAACCATGAAACATTTTAAAAACCTACTGTTGTAAATGTGGTATCTAGGTGTTCTACGATAAAATCTCTCAATTCCTGTGCACTTACCCATTCATCATTAGAACCTGAATTATAACTAAAACCTTGTGGTACTTTTTTGGCTTTGAATTGGGTGACGAACTTGTCTAAATCCCAATTTGTAACGGTTGGTAAAATGACATAGTATTTACCCATATCGTACGTATTGAACGAATCAGAAGCCGTAATCATTTCTTCATGAATCTTCTCACCCGGACGAATTCCAATGACGCGATGTTCCAAGTTTGGTGCGATTGCCTTCGCAACTTCCGTAATTTTATAAGATGGAATTTTTGGTATAAATAATTCTCCGCCCCAAGCATGATTCAACGCATGGAAAACCATATCAACGCCGCCATCTAAAGAGATATTGAAACGAGTCATTTGGTCATCGGTAATTGGTAAAAATCCTTCTTTCCTTTTGTTAATAAAGAAAGGAATTACCGAACCATTTGAACCCATTACGTTTCCATAACGAACCACTGAAAAGCGAATCGGATTGCTGCCTTTGATATTATTTGCTGCAATAAATAATTTATCAGAAGTCAATTTTGTCGCTCCATAAAGATTAATCGGCGCACAAGCTTTATCCGTTGAAAGTGCAACAACTCGCTGAACACCGGTTTGCAAACAAGCATAAATCACGTTTTCTGCTCCGCCAATATTGGTTTTAATACATTCCCCAGGGTTATATTCTGCAATATGGACGTGCTTCATCGCTGCGGCATGAATGACATAATCTATGTCCATCATCGCCCGAACTAAGCGTTCTTTATCTCGAACATCACCAATAAAATAACGAATTGCAGAATATTTTGAATGTGGATATTCTTGAGCCATTTGGAACTGTTTCTGTTCGTCACGGGAGAAAATTACCAATCGTTTTACATTTGGAAATTCTGTAAAAATCCTTTTCGTTAAAGCCTTTCCTAACGAACCTGTTCCGCCAGTTATTAATATCGATTTACCGTTTAAGTCTAACATTTTAAATGTGTTGAGGTGTTATCGTATTGAGGTGTTCCTATTTTTTGTCCACCATCTTCCGTCTACCGTTTTCCGTTATTCAGCAAAGATATAAATTTTCAACGCTACATTTTGAATTATGAATAGGAGAAATAATTCCTATTTATAAAAAACCTATGACAAAACCATAGGCCTTTCTTTGCGGTATCCCGTGAATGAAATCGTGAGTAACCTTACCTCGTCCTGATGTGACTTTATCGTTTTTTGAATCATATGATTTTACCATATGCTAATGATTTTGCCGCTTGATGGCTTTATCATTTATTCGTATCTTTCTAACGGTAAAACTACTCTTTCTTCTTATCGTTCAATGTCATATTTAAACCGACACGAACATTCGTATTTGTCGCTTGCCATTGATTGATAATTGGTAATAAATTATCACAAAGTAGAAAAGCCTGAGCCGGTCCAATTTTTAAAGACATATTCGCTCCGACATTTGCAAAGGAACCATTACGGATAGAATACATCGCTCCCAAACTTAATATTCTGCCAAATTCTTTTTGGCAACCAACACCAAATCCCGTTTTGACGCCGTGACGTGTAAACTCATTTCGCAAAACGCCATTTACATATAAACTCTTACCAATTTTGACTCTTGCCGTTACATAAATTTTTGTATTCACACCGGCTGAATAAGTCGTTTCTTTAGAAGATAAAGTCAGAATTTGGTCTAATGTATCGACAATACTTAGCACATCATCGCCGGTAATAAAACCTGCTGCATCAACTCCGGCGAACTCAAATTCGCCTGTAATATTATATTCACTTGCGTTTTCTTCCCAATTAATCGTTCCAATATCCAAAATACTTACGCCAATGTGAAGGAATTTTTTAATCCTCATCGTTGCTCCGATATCGAAAGCAAAACCACGGTTTTGAGTTGCTTGCGTATAATTTTGTAATGGATTACTGGCTATATTTTGAAAGAATGAATCTACAACCGTATAATCCTCTAGGCTATTTAACGTCGGAATTCCTGCTAACTGAATTTGATAATCCGCTTCCGCTCTTAATTGATAAAATTCGGGCGCAGTTTCTAATGATAAATTTCCTCTAACCGTATTGACATTGGCTAAGCCAATCAAATATTTTCCTCGAATTCCAACATTAAAAATTTTAAAAATTTCACGGCTTACACCAATTCCAAATTCTTGATATAATGAAATATCAAATTGAGGGTCAAGGTTCAAAGTCTCCCCAATATAAGCTGCATTTCCTTGTGTTACGAATCCCAAAAAGTCTTTATTAAAAGCAATTTGTGAATTAAATACTGATTTTGTGTGTGCATTAAATCCCCACTTTTTTACTTTGAATCCCATTGAAAAAGGGAGTATAATATTTGCACCTAAAAAGTTATTATCTTCGATTCCGTCCAAGTCAATAAATCCTGGCAAATAACTACCATTGACTTGATATAACTGGGAACCGCCCAAACTTGTACCAATACTAATAAAGGGCGAAGCTCCGATATAAAATCGTTTCGTCCCCATATTTGCAGGATTCGTTAGGTTAATTTGTCCAACTTCTGACATCGTTGCTAGCTGCAAACTTTGTCCAAAAACAGCTATTGAAAAGAGTAAAATAATACTCGTGATTATATATTTATTCATCTTGATTTTAATTTATTGATTTTAATGGAATATCATGATTTTATTGATTTTTTAATCAAACACAGGTTTAATCTTCACGCCGATTTGAATTCTTAAATTATAATCCGCGTACAATTTGATATCTGTATTTCCATTATTCGTCGTATTAAACTGTCCTTGAAGTGCAATCTGTGTCACGCTTTCTTTGATTCTATTAATTCGTTCTACAGAAAAATCTGCGAAAGAGATTGTTTGGATAGGACCAAGTACTCTTCCGTCGATGTCCACTGGTGCAGCTTCCATCAAATTAGTATTCTCTAAAAACATAGAGTCAATAGCTTGACCAAAACCATCTAAGAAATAACATTGCAAATCAATATCTAAGGGAAAACCATTTATTGCAATGACTTTGAATTCTGCTTCGCCTTCAGGAATTTCTCCACCGGTCAAATCTAAATCAAATGTATCAATCAGAACAAAATCTTGAACAGCACCTTCCATCGGTAATTCAGCAATGACCTTCATCACAATCTTACTATCATCCGTTGCAAAACCGATTAGAGTAGAATCTCCTGTAGGATTTGCTTCTCCGCTAAATTGATACCTTAAACCATAAGGAACTTGCTCTAAAACATTGACAATATTAGAATTATTTTTATCGATTCCAATCCATTTTCTTTTCTCTTGACCAACTTCATTTAGTGCCGGATAATTTAAAATTATTCCATTGTCAAATCCACTAGATACGATATCAATACTGCTTAAATCCCGAGTAATCGCTTGAAGCGTATCGAAATCAAATCTTATAGGAAAGCCGTAAGAATTATCAAACCTCAAACGAATCTTAGGCTCCGTAAAAGTAATTTGACCAGATTTCCATTGTTCAAGAAATTTAAGCAATAATTCATCTATTGGTAAAGTGAATGCTTTTTGCCCAACATATCCTTCTATATATGAAAAGTCTAAATTTGGAAAATCTAACATGAAATTAGACAACACAAGAGGTAAACTCGTAACATCATCAATCGCAGTATATTGAGAAGTAAAGGTTTGATTCTGAAAGAAAATATCATATCCCGAAATATCAATTGAATCTTGGAACGTGAAAGGAACAATTCCCGTGGGATTCGTAATTGTATTGATGTATGCTAATTGATTACTACCCTGTTTAATACTTGGTACGGTCAAGTTCAACGTGAAGTCATTGGGTGAGTTCGACTCAAAAGAAATGTACAACTTACTATTCTTAACCGTAATTTGATCTATTCTAAAATCACTTGGAAAAGGTGTTGGAATCGTTTGAGTTGGTAAAATTTGTGGAATAACAAAAGCAGGTATCTTAACTAATACAACCGTATCCGTAGAAATTACTTCTTTTCCGTAAGTTATTGTTATAAAATTATCTGCGTCTACTTGAATAACATCTCCAGTGTTCGCTCGACTCAAAATATCTTGAATAGAAAGTGAAGAATTAATCAAAGGAATTGCAAATTCTGGAGAAACCTCGGTTGTTTCAGGATCTTGGCAACTTGCAAAAATCAGTATACTTAATAGCATTACAAAGAAAGGTCTTTCTAATCGATTCATAATATATAAAATTTTGGTGTTTCTAGTTTTTTAAATAAAATTTTGGTGTTTCTAGTTTTTTAAATAAAATTTTGGAAGAATGGGAATG
>CAWVWD010000220.1:0-7146 GCA_963933585.1 uncultured Saprospiraceae bacterium | reverse complement strand
TATTTACCCGAAAATGGTCAATCGCCACCGCCTTTTACCGAAAAACTAAACACTTACGAAGTCAAAATTATTAAAGGCAAAGTTTGGGTCAATCCGACACCAAAAGCGGAAGGTACTTTTATTGAACCAGCTAAAATCAAATAAAGATGAAAGAAAAACCTTTCTATATCGGTTGGCAAAATGAGATGTCGCCTCAACATAAAAGTTTATTAAAACGATTTTTGATACCCCTTTTTATTTTAATTCCTGTATTAATAATTGGTGTGGTCCTATCACAACGACCATTTAATAATCATCAATTTGAATTGGGCAACGTCAAAGAGTTCACAGGAATTTATCATGCGAAGCCTTATCCAATTTTGGAAATTACGGAAGGAGATTTACCGAAAGACTTTTCAAAGTTCGCTTTATTGGTCGGTTACGGAAAGTTTGGAGCAGAAGGAACAATGGAAACGATTGAGGCTCAAAATGGTCAAAGTTTCGATCATAAAAAGATTACCCTAAAAGGTAGTTTGATTTATGGTGATGGAAAAATAGTAATTGAATTGACGGAACAAGACAATAGTTTAGTCGAGGTACATGATGAACGGCAACCGCCATCTAAGGCAATTTTTACTGAAGAAGAAGGCGTTTTAGTCGGCGAAATTTTAGATCCAAAATGTTACTTTGGAGTGATGAAACCTGCTGTAGGAACGATTCATAAAAGTTGTGCAATTCGTTGTATAAGTGGGGGAATTCCACCTGTTTTTCGAGTACAAGTCAATCGAAGTGGTGACTATGACTATTATTTAGTGATTGATGAAAATGGACAAGAAATCAATAAAAGTATTTTGCCACTCATTGGAAAAACACTTGACTTAAACGGCAAACTTAGAACTGAAAATGGGTGGAAAGTCCTTTATGTGAATAGTGATAATTTTAGGAAGTACCTTTAACTCTTAAAATCAAAACAATACAGGAAAAAGTTAATTGAGTAAAATTTATTATTACATATGGTAAAATCATCGATTTAAAAAGTAGATATTAGGCGTTGAATAACAACGTTTCACATCTAAAGTCCAAACAAAAAAATGATACAATTTCAAGATACAGAATTAGAAAATATCATCGAAATGCGTGGCATTAGCCAAAGTTATGACGGTGGCAAAACGAATATTATCCAAGATTTGAGCTTCTTGGTAGAAGACAAACCGGATAAAGGCGAATTTATTTCGATTTTAGGTATGTCCGGAAGTGGAAAGTCTACGCTTTTGCGGTATATGGCGGGTTTACAAACGCCAACAACTGGGGAAGTTTTGGTGCGAGGAAAAGCGATTAGTGAAGAGAATCGGGTGAGTATGGTTTTTCAGCAATATTCATCTTTGCCTTGGATGTCTGTTTTGGATAATGTGGCTTTAGGTTTAAAGTTCAAAGGCATTTCGAAAGAAGAACGAGAAGAACGGGCGATGGAAATGATTCGGAAAGTTGGATTAGCTGGACACGAACGTAAATACGCACAATATCCGGCACTTTCCGGTGGACAATTACAACGAATTGCGATTGCACGAAGCCTTCTGGCAAGTCCAGATATTATCTTAATGGATGAGCCTTTCGGAGCGTTGGATATCAAAACTCGTTTGCAAATGCAAGATATGCTAGCAGAAATTTGGACAGAGATTCATCCGACCGTAATTTTTGTAACACATGATATTTCGGAAGCGGTTTATTTAGGGGACGATATTTATATTTTGAAATCTGCCCCTTCGCATTTTGTAGAACATATTAAGGTTGATTTACCTTTTGAAAGGAATCGAGAATTAAAACGAATGCCTCGTTTTACGGAATTGGTACACGAAGTAGAAGATAAAATGATTCGAGTCTCAGAAATGGGATAATTAAGTTGTGAGCCTTGGTCGTGCTGCAATTTTATTCCCGCTAATTTCGCAGATAATGCAGATTTTTTTTGTTAATTTATTGCTCTCGCAATGCAATTAATGAATCGTAATAAAAAATCTACGTTATCAGCGAAATCTACAGGAGAAAAAATCGTAGTCAAAAATTACTACATAAAAACGTCGATGGCTTCTTCTATTGCTTCCTCTAAAGTCAATTTATTATCCAAATATTGATTAATAATGGTAAAGGCATCTTCTGCTTGCGTCCAATTCTCATCAATAATATCAATAATTGGTTCTTCCGCAACTTCTATCACGGGCGAAGAAAGTTCTGTTCTAAAAATCAACTGCTTAGATTCCTCCAATAACATGATTTTCCCCAATTTAATATGAAGATTCATACTATTTAATAACCTGTACAAACGTACTATTTTCCCTTCTATAACGGTTTCTCTATTTACCGTCAAGACATGAAGATGGTCTTCTCCACAAGCGATTACCGTATCATAAGTTTTCTCGGTCGTCATACTTTTGTACTTCACCATGAAAACCATTTCTGCCTCATCAAACTGGTAGTCAACTTCTAACATATCCAAATGCTCGGAAATAATACCACAAATCATATCAAAATGATCGGTTGCATCCTCCTCCTCAACATCCTCTTCTCCTCCTCCAAACATCGACATCATCATATCCATAGATTCCGATAACGCGTCCTCAAAGTTTTCACCTTCACCAAACATCTTGGACAACATTCCACTCATCGGGTTATCCTTATTCATCATTTGATCTTTCGCCTGTTTTATCATATCCGATAAATCCTCTTGAGAAACATCACCTTTCTGAATAGAATCAAAAAAGTCTTCTACCTTTCCGTCATTCCCCGTAAACTGCTGTGCAGTTTCATCCACGATACGATCCCATTCCTTGAACAAATCGGGATGCTCGAAATTCACCAAATTCCAAATCGTTTCATGTCCAACCTGCTTTACACTTTGACTTTGGGACAAAGTCATTACCAACCAGTTATATTCTTGAAATAATTCGCTTTCGCTAAAATTTATCTCATACTTTACTTGATCTTCAAACTTCGCTTGATCCATTTTGAAATCAAATGTATCCAAAGTTGTCGAAGGCAATAAAGCCATTTTCACTTTTACAATTTTTCCCACCAACATCATATTTCCTTCCGCCATTGGCCGAACAAAATCAAGGTCAAATCCTAGTAATTCATTATCAACGATATTTTCAAACGCAGAAAAAGCAATTTCTCCTTCTAAAAAAATATTTAACCACTTGAATGTCAAGTTTGCATTATTGATAATAATCGGTTCTCCTCCTTCATTCGTAAGGACTAATCTATTTTTTAATTTTATAATTAACTCGCTCATTGACATTTTTTGATGTTATTTACTAATAAAAGCGAAATTCGGCAATAAATTTGAATAAAAACGATTATGTGGTACTAATTTAATAGAATTTTCAATTCTTAAAAAATTTACTACTTAATTTATTTTTAAATTTTAAAGCACCTTACACTAAAATTATACTTTTATTGCACGAGTAACAAATAACCTACTCGCTCTTTCAGTTCTAAATAATTAAAAAATTAAGTCTATAAATTGGCGATATAATGATTATTATAAAATACTTAGGAGTAAAAGCAATTTTGTCCTAACGGGTGAATTATTTATTACCTGCTCTCTCAATAATATTTATTTAATAATTATAATTCCATTTCAAAATAAATACCTAAATGAGTAAAATACTAATCATTGATGATGATGAAAAAATACTTTTATCATTCGGACATCAGCTGACATCACAGGGATATGAAATCATCAAGTCAAATAACGCGACAGATGGAATCAATCATCTTCGCAATGACGAAGATATTAACCTCGTCTTATTGGATTATATCATGCCTGATATGAATGGAATGGATACTTTCAAAATCATTAAGAATATTTTCAAAGAGAACTGTTTACCTGTCATCATGATGACTTTCTATACTGATTATAAATTAGCCACTGAATTTATTAAAAATGGTGGCGCTGATTTTATTGAAAAAACAATATATCCAGAAAGTTTACAATTAAAAATAGAAAAAGTAATTTATGATTATAAAAAAGTAGTTAAAGCATCTAATAAACAGCGTGAGGCAGAAATAAAGCTGAAAGAACAAACAAAAGCTTTAGAAAATTCTAATCACGAATTAAAACGCTATGTCGATATTATTGCACATGACTTAAAAGAACCATTACGAAGTATTTCTAATTCTCTACAATTTCTAAAATGGGATTTTAACGAACATATAGATTTGAAAGCTAATGAATATATAGATTTTGCGGTCAATAGCTCAATTCGATTAACATATATGATTCAAGGATTAACCGATTACGCTAATATTAACAATATACTCCCATTCAAAAAGGTCGTTACCGCAGAAATTATTAATGATGCATTGAAAAACCTTAAAAGACAGATTGAAGAAAATAAGGTAACTATAAATATCGATAGTGGTTTACCAGAAAAAATAATTGGACATAAATATCAATTGATACAGCTTTTTCAGAATTTAATATCTAATGCTATAAAATTCCAAAAAACAGATTTAAATCCAATTATAGATATCAATTGTCAATCATTATCTGATGCCTGGGAGTTTTCAGTAACTGATAATGGAATCGGTTTTAATAAATCCTACTCTAAACGTATTTTTGATATTTTTCAACGATTACATACGCCACAGGAATATCAAGGAAGTGGAATTGGTTTGAGTATTTGCCAAAAGATAATTCATCGACACGAAGGCAATATTTCAGCGACTTCCGAACCAAATAATGGGACAACTTTTACATTTACTATTTGTAAAAATTTATAATAATTATTTTTATTTAATTAAGCAACCACACTTTTTTACTTAAAAATATGATTGCTTGATTACATATCTTACCTAAACAGAAGTTATCAATTAATAAATAAAAAGGGATGGATAGTCAATAATAAGCGATTTAGACGACCATCAATCACTACGAGAAAGAAGTTTTTTAACCTAAAATCAGACTATTCTCTTTAATATTTATTTGTTTATCTTATCGAATCATTGAATGATGAAGGATAAATTTTTTATAATTCTAAATTTTTCGAATGTCCTATTATCTACATTTAAAGCTACGAATACTGGCCGTTATAATATCAGAATAATCGATTTTGAAATCCGTAATTTGTTCTATTTCAAAGATTTATAAATTGTTCGATGTATTAGTCTTCTTGTATCTAATGTCATTAATTTTGTATTCTTCGGATTTGGATAAACTCGATTCGATAAGAATATATATATCAATTCCGTCTTCGAATCAATCCATACACAAGTGCCAGTGTAGCCACTGTGCCCGAAAGTTTGCTTTGATGCTCGTTCATAACATCCAGCACCTTTTCTATCAAACCCCAACGCCCTATGGCCGCTGTGTTTTTTATAAATGAAGTGTTCAATCGTTTTAGGAGAAAATATTTGTTCGCCAGCATAACTTCCATTATTTAATAAGAGCTGACTCAAAACGCCCAAATCATTCGCATTTCCGAATAATCCTGCATTTCCACCTACCCCTCCTAGCAATGCCGCCATTTCATCATGAACCTCACCTTGAAGCAAATCATGTCGCCATTTTTTGTCCAAAATAGTAGGTGCAATAAATGCTTTTGGATATTTTTGTAAAGGATTGAATAACACTTTCGTTAATCCTAACCGATTATAAATATATCGATTTAAATATTTATCCATCGACTCACCTGAAATCGCTTCATTTACATTTTGTATTAATGCAAAATTCACATCGCTGTACAAATAATTTCGTTTTCTTCTAGGTCTAATTTTATAAATTTCACGCCACAATTCCTTTTGGACTTGCTTACTCATATATTGATGTTCTGCTATTTTAACAGGGTATTTCTTTGAATTATGACCAGCAAAATAAGCCTTATAAGTCGTACTTACTGTATCTTGAATGCGGACGTACTTTGCAATCGGAGCATTCGGCGGCAAACCTGTTCGATGTGTCAATAAATGACGAATTTTCAAATTTCGACTCGGTGATTTTTGACTTTTAGGAGCATAATCTTTTAGTCGATTTTCTGTATTTAATAAACCATCATCGTATAATTTCATGGTCGCCAATGTCGTCCCAAACGCTTTTGTCAGAGAAGCCAAATCATATAAATTCAAGTTATGAACTGCTTTATTTTTATCGTATGTGAAATTTCCGTATGACTGATAATGAACTACTTTACCCGATTTAATTACCATTACTTGTCCGCCAGGAATCGCTTTTTTTCGAATTGCTCTTGCCATTATTTTTTCAATTCCCGCAAGTCGCTTCGAATTCATATTCGCTGCTTCTGGTAATGTATATGCTAACCTCAAAATCGGTGTTTCGGTATTTCCTTGACCTTTTTGCAAATCCTCAGATAATGTAATCGGTAACGTTCCCTTCGCTTGGATTCCGCCAAAAAGTAGCTGTACTACTAAATCCTGAGTAACATCATTACGCTCATAAGTCTGAATAACGGAGGGATAACTTGAGAAATGAAGTAAATTATTTATATTTTCAAAATTGACTATCGTCGTTTGGTTTTTATATGAATAAGAGCCATTTAATAAATCATCTAATGCCTCATTATTCGTATTTAATTCGTTGATTACTAATAATATATTATCAGATTTGGTAATTGCATTCCATGAAAAAACTTTCGCTTCCATCACCTCAAAGTCACAATAATAAGCCAATCTATCCGCAAAAGCACTTGGATAATCTCCAAGATAAACTAACTTGAAATTCTGCTCCGAAATCGCTCGAAAAGGAATTTCATTAGAGGTATTTTGAACCAAAGTCAAAGATTTTTTAAAGAACATTCGATACAAAAAAGTGTCATTTTCTATTTCATCATAATTACCATTCATCCATTGGTCATCTGCAATAGAAAGAATCGATAATGCTCTATTGGAGTACGTTGTATCCCTTAAAGATTTATTTGGGATCAGCTGATTTACGCTTTGACTTGATGTATTATTGTCATCACAAGAATTAATAATAAGAAGTGTGACCAATAATAAAATATAATACATTGTATTTATGTTCATTCTATTTTAATGAGTTTAATTTGAGGTTACTAAAAACAGATTCTATGCCAATTAATTTTCTCAACGCTTACACTTACTGGCTACCCACGTAAGGTTGGACACTATTGATATTACTTAATTAGACAATTGTTT
>CAWVWD010000219.1:0-7214 GCA_963933585.1 uncultured Saprospiraceae bacterium | reverse complement strand
ATTCGAATTGAATATACGGGAATTTCGTTCAAAAGTGGTACACAAGTAAGGTATCGTTATCAGCTTGAAGGGTTGAGTGATGAGTGGATAGAAACGAGCAGCAATGAAGCTCATTTTCCATTCCTGCAACCTGATAATTATGTCTTTCGGGTAAAGGCTATTTCGATTGATGGAAAGGAAAGTGCGGAGCGAATCATTGAATTTACGATTAATCCGCCGTGGTGGAAACGAAATATTTTTTTAGTTGGAATTTCGATTTTGCTACTTTCTATTATTAGTGGTTTTGTTTATTATACGGTTAAAAATCGGGAAGATAAAATGAAGCTGAGGCGCCAAATTTCGGAATCTGAAAGAATGGCACTTCGAGCTCAAATGAATCCACACTTTATCTTTAATGCCTTGAATTCGATTCAGCATTTTATCACAATGGAAGATGAAGTCTCGGCAAATTATTATTTGTCGCAATTTGCTAAATTAATCCGTCGAGTATTGGAAAACTCTAAAACGCCATTGATTAGTTTGGAAGATGAAATTACGACTTTAAAATTATACTTAGCTTTGGAAGCGCTGCGTTTTGAAGGGAAATTCGAGTATAAGCTCAATATTGATGCAGATATTGAAACGTATGATTTGGAATTGCCATCGATGATTATTCAACCGTTTGTGGAAAATGCAATCTGGCATGGATTGATGCCAAAAAGAGGCGGAATACCAACTTTAACGATTAATTTTAAGAAGACAGAAGAGAATCTGATTTGTGAGATTAATGATAATGGAATTGGTCGGGAAGCGGCTTCAAAAGTGAGTACAAAGAATCTTTCAGAACATAAATCTACGGGAATTTCCAATACGGTTCGTAGGTTATCTTTGATGAGTAAAATGGAAAATAAAGAGGCGTTTGTAGAGATTTTGGATTTGAAAGAAGGTGGTGAAGCAATGGGAACTTTGGTGATTGTAAGAATTCCGTTTTTACATTTTGAGGTGTAATTTTCTTTCGCAGATTAATCTGTTCGGAACGCAGCTTTTTTTTGAATAAAAAAATAATTTTATCAATTAAATAATTAAAAATAATATGATAAATGCAATTATAATTGACGATGAGTCAAAAGGACGTGAAAGTTTGAAAAAACTTTTAGAAAAGTATTGTGGTGACGATGTGAAGGTCTTGGGTTTGGGAGATTCGGTGGAAGTTGCTAAAAAATTAGTAGAAATGCATCAACCAGATTTAGTTTTCTTAGATATTCGGATGCCAATGGGCGATGGTTTTTCGTTATTAGAATCTTATGACGATGTACCTTTTGACGTTGTGTTCACGACGGCTTACGACCAATATGCACTTAAAGCATTCCGTTTTTCTGCCATTGATTATTTATTGAAACCGATTGATATCCAAGAATTGAAACAAGCGGTGGAAAAAATTAAAAAGAAGCGTGAGAATAGCGAAGAAGAGAACCAAGGTCGTTTTTTAGCATTGAAAGAAAATCTTCGGACGCAGAATTTTGATAAAATTGCATTACCCACCACATCAGGTTTTACGTTTGTAAAGCGAGAAGATATTATTCGATTGGAAGCAAATGGGAATTACACCGCCTTCTATTTAAAAGATAAAAAGAAGTATTTGATCACTCGAACGCTGAAGTATTATGATGAAATGTTGCAAGATTATGGTTTTTATCGTATTCATAAATCTCACTTGGTGAACTTGATTTATGTAACGAAATTCATTAAAGGAAGACAAGGTTATGTGGAAACAATAAATGGCGATAAGTTGGAAGTTTCGACTCGAAGAAGAGAGGAATTATTAAAGGCTTTGACCTCGATGTTATAATTTTTGTTCTGTGTTGATGTGCTGTCGTGTTGTCGTTTTTTGTAATATTAATACGACAACACAACGACACGACAACATAGCGATACATCAAAAATCTACTTTGTTTTATAATCGCCTAACCAAGCTTTACGAAGTGCTAATTGCTCTTCAGATGGGTTTTCAGAAAGCATGATAACGTGTTCTTTTTCTACATCAATTGGCGTAATCTCAGTAGAAAGTTTAATTTCTTTACCATTACGAATGACAACGACTGTTAGATTATTTCCTTCTTTCGCTGTCGCAGCGTAAGCTCCTAAAACTTCATTGATATTCTCAAGAGTCAACTCTTGGCCGTCCCAAGATTTAATTAAATCACCTTTCTGGAAACCAATCATATCACGACCAAAAGCATCCAAGCTTTTAGCACTACTAATCTTGAATTTTTTACGGCTATAATCTACACCGATGAACTTATTTATATTGCCACCGAACAAAGAAATGTCTTTAACCATTTTTTTATCATAATATTGAATGCCTGCTTTTGCTAAGTATTCTACAATTGGCAAAGGATCTGAACCGGCAACATATTTCTTGAAAAAAGCACCAACTTCTGGATAACTTAATTCTGTAATAATATTAAATAAGTCTTCATCTTTGAATGCCTTATCTTTACCAAATTCATTAGCAAGGTTTTGAATTAACCTTTGTAAACCCAATTCTCCATTGGATAATTGACGCAACTGAATATCCAGGCATAGACCAATTAAAGCACCTTTTTCATAAACATTTCCGTATTGATCTTTGTATTTTGTCAATACATTGCTACTCATTTTTGTGAAAGGTAAATTATCCTTATACGTTTTTGCATTTCTAATTTTCCCACTTACAACGTCCAAATAGTCTTCAATCGGCATCAAACCTTGAGTGACTTGAACATGACCAGCCGAATATTCCGTCACCCCTTCATAAAGCCATAAGTGCATTGACATTTTAGGATTGATATAATCGAAATTATGAATTTCTTCTGAATGAATATTTAAAGGTGTTACAATATGAAAGAACTCGTGTGCAGCAACATCTCGAACGGTTTGAGCAATTTGATCAGGGTCTATTTCTGGCAAATAGTACAGTGAAGAATACGAATGTTCTAATGCTCCAAAATTTCCTGAATAAGAGATGCCATCATTTAAATAAATGATAAAAGCGTATTTATCAATCGGTAATGTTCCGCCTAAATAAGCTTTTTGGGCTTGTAGAATTGGTTCAATTTGACTTGCGATGAAATCAGAAGTTACTTTATTATTTGGGGAATAAACCGAAATTAAAATATCTGCCCCACCAATTTTTATAACGGTTGTATCTGGTTCACAATACATAATCGGAGCGTCCGCCAAATCCATATAATTTTCAGCGTAAAATACGTCTGTATCACTATCGCCATTTACACGGTCTAAAGAAGTCGCACCAAAAAAATTCTCTTGACGATCAATTTCTACATAAAAACCTCTGCGTTTGAAACCTGCGAAATAACCAAAGAAACCGTGATTATTTAAAACGAAATTCTTATTTGCTTCAATATTTGTTCCTCCTGGTTCAAATACGAATTGGTTAGAGTTTTTAGGATCTTTTTGAGTGTCCCAAGTATCTTCAATGATATAACTTATTTTATATAATTTCTTTGCTTTTTTAATTGTCCAAGTATTCGAATCTGGATGCTTAATATATTTTTCTTTGAATGCTTTACCATTCTTTCCATAAGCTGTAAATTCAGTTGCAAAGCGTCCAAAGTTATAAATACTGTAAGTTCCAGGAACAATTTTAGGAAGATGGTATTTAACCGTTTTTTCATTTCGAAGTGTTTCGGGAACGATTAATTCTACCATCACTTTGTCATTACTTACTTGTGTCAGATTCACCTTAAATTGGTAAGTATCTGCTTTATCTTGTGCAAAAACCAATTGTACACTAAGCAAAAGCACGATTAATAGGCCTATTTTTTTTATTATTTTTTTCATAAATTTTTTTTTTAATGTCGTAAATAGTATTTATGTAATAAAGGGTTTTCTATAAAGAAAATTTTAAGTCAGTACAGACACAAAAGGTATTCACAAAAGAAAGAAATTTAATTTAAAAGTAACTTTTATGAAAATATTTTTGTGCCTTTTGATTCTTTTGTGCTTCAAAAAACATCACTTTTATGCATTAATTTTTTCATAAGAAAACCGTTTTATATAATACTAATTCATATTTTTTTTGATTTCAATTTTAGGTACGTATTAAAATAGGTTTCCGGATATATTTTATTCGGGAAGACCTGATATATTTTTCAAATATATTAGGTCTGATTATCAATGACTTAGGAACTAATTGTCGTAATTTATGTAGTTTAAATACATCTAGATATTTAACCGATGGATGAACGGACTACATTTTTCAGAAGCTATTTAGTGTCCCTATTATCTTATAACAATATTGATGCAAATTATTGCGATAAGGTGTATTTTAAGTTTTTTTTTAGATTAAAATTACAAAATCGACAATAGGTAGCTTTTGTATTGGAATATCTGGAAAATGATGCTAATTCTAGTTTTCTTCAACTTAAAATGGTTGATATGCTCATTGGAATTTCTTTTTGATTGAATTTTAACAATCCTTTTTTAAAATGACCGTTAGTACTTAAAGTAAAGGGCAAATGTATCAAAATACGATTACAATTTTGGATTCGTTTTTTCGATTGGTATTTTGATATTCGCTTTTCCAATATTTTCAAGCGTAAAAAAGGCAATCAAGCCCTGCTCCTTGTCAAAGTATCAAGCATTACGCAAATACAAAAAATTTTAGTTATGAAAATTAAGTCTTTTTTATCTTTATTCGTGGTGACTTTTATTGCAGCAGCAATGATTTATCCTGAAAAATCGACAAATATACAAGGCTATGAAGTGGGGGATGAAGCGATTGGATTTAAATTAAGAAATGCCAGTAACACGGTGAACGGAATCGGTGAAATGGTTAGCTTGGCTGACTATAAGAATGGACAGGGATATATCGTCATATTTACGTGTAATCACTGTCCATTTTCGCAAGCATATGAAGATAAAATTATTGAATTACATAAAAAATATGCTCCGAAAGGTTATCCCGTCATTGCGATAAGTTCGAATGATGCTGAAGCTATTCCAGATGATAGTTATGCGAATATGAAAATTCGTTCAAAAGAAAAGGGTTTTAATTTCGCTTATCTTTTTGATGAAACACAGGAAATTGCCAGAGTTTACGGTCCCACAAAAACCCCACATGTCTATGTCTTAGAGAAAAAAGGAGGCAAAAAGTATGTGCGTTATATTGGAGCGATAGATGATAATACTTATAATGTAAATAAGGTAGAAGAGAAATATCTTGAAAATGCAGTCGGTGCGTTATTGAAAGGTGAAAAAGTTAAAAAAACGTTTACTCGTGCAGTTGGCTGTTCGATAAAATGGAAAAAATAATTTTTATACCATTTCGTATTCCGCTCATTTTGAATGATTAAGGTATCTTTAATTATCATAATATTGCAATAAATACTATTTTAATAGTTTCTAAGTGCAACTTTTAAGATTCTATGCGTTATAACTAATATTTTGAATGTTTTAGAGAACGTTTTTACTTAATGGTTAGAAGTTGCCTCTGCTTTCGCAGAGGCTTTTTTATTTTAGTTATTAATCATTGTTTTGACCACTATTCTAACACTACTACAGGTCTAATATGATAGACTTACCAAAAGCGGATAATAATATTAAAATATACTTATTTTTTAAATCCGTCAGGGTCGATTATATAAATTAAACAAAGGTATATCGACGGTCAGTGCGATAGCATACCGATAAGCGGCGGATTCTATATCGACACCGTTTCGAGTAACTTTTCTCAGTTGTGGCCCATATTGAACGCCTCCTCCGAGGGAGAATGGGTAATTTGGAAACCCGTAAACCAAGTATGCTCCTGGCGATGCCAAATTCTGAATACTGAATGCAGGAACATTAATGGCTTGTCCCGTTTCTATTCGGAAAGCGGCAACGGCACCTAAGTCAAATATTGGCATAAAAATACTAATCGAACCATAGCGTCTCAATCCTGCACTCAATGTCAGTCCAACAGGAGCGGTCAAACCATAAGTGTAGCTCATTGCATCGTCCCCAACTTCCGGCGAAAGTAAAATTTCTTGTCCACCATAAAACCCAAAATAAGAATTGATAGAAATATCAAAAGTACTTTGTTTTTTAGCCTGTGAACTTCCTGGAGGCATTGCGACCATTCTGATTGCTGCTTTTACTTCGGCGGGCGAGCGAGCTTGCAAAACATTGGCAAGGAAGATTCCATATTGTAAAAAATCTTTTTTTAACTTTTGATATGGTTTACTTTCTTTTTGGTCTTCCAGCATATAATCCATCAGCGAAGAAGCATTAAAAACGGCATCATTATATTCTCGATAATAGGTGTTTCGCGAAAGCCCATAAGTCTGTTCTGCAATGTTTTCGAGGTCTTTGACTTCTTTTTGTGATAAAAGCGTGGTATCGCCTTCGACTTCAACATTCAAACCAGTAGTTAATAAATCATAAGTTGTTTTCACGGCTGGTAAATATGCTTCTGAAACTTGATAACGACTGGAAGCCGTTTTTCGAACCTTCTGAATATGTCGTTTTTGAAGTTGTAGATCTTCTAAAAGTAAGTAATATCTATCGACATAAACTTCTAAATTCTTTACCGCAATTTTATTTGCAAATTTTTGGTGCAATAAGCCTAAGAAGATTTGCTTACGATCATTATCATTAAATAAAGAATCTAACTGTTCTCGAGTTGCAAAGTGTGTATCGGAGCTGTTGTCTGCAAAACTATTCAAAATGAAAGAGGAATAATTCATCGCATTGACGATATTTCTCAGATTCGCCACGTTTTTACCAATAATATTCTCGGTGTATTCCACTTGAAAAGCATCATGTACCTTAATCATATCTGTGAAAGGTTCCCACTTTTTGATTTGTACAATTGCTCTCTCTGCTTCTTCCAGCAATTTGATATTTCCACCTTTGAAAAGTTCTAATTGACGAGCATTTTTAATATCCTCTGCGGCTATTACAATCGCTTTTTCCATATCATTAATGGTATTGAAAACATTTTTGATAGAACTCTCCTGCTCTAAAAATTGAGAACCATCAATGAAAACTAGATCTAGATCTTCGTAAGGATTAAATCGTCCATCACCCAAAAGCTGTTCGTAAGCCTTCTGAAAATCCATAATGACTTTAATTTCCTTATTAATTTCATCAATTTTTTTATTTAAACGCTTCACACTTGCGACTAAATCCTTTTTTTCCTTCTTATGTTCTTTTAACGCAACGATATAATTTTTCTTGTTGTCCTGTTCTAA
>CAWVWD010000218.1:0-7254 GCA_963933585.1 uncultured Saprospiraceae bacterium | reverse complement strand
ATATTATCACGCAAATAATCGAAACCAAATTCATTATTTGTACCGTAAGTAATATCGCAATTATAGGCCTTTTTACGATCGTCCGAATGAGAAGGGTATTTATCAATACAATCAATCGTCAATAATAAGAATTCCATGATTGGACCGATCCATTCTGCATCACGTCGAGCCAAGTAATCATTCACCGTTACAACGTGGACACCATAACCTGCCAAACCATTGATATAAGCAGGAAGCGTTGCCACTAAGGTTTTACCTTCACCCGTTTGCATCTCAGCGATTTTTCCTTTGTGTAAGGAATATCCACCCATTAATTGCACATCGTAATGAACCATTGCCCATTCAATCGTTCCGCCAGCTGCGGACCAATGATTTTGCCAATAAGCCTTATCACCTTCAATTCGGATATACGTTTTTCCGGCTGCTGCCAATTCTCTATCGTGCGGTGTCGCAGTTGTCACCAACTCTTCACCATTCGTATATGCAGATTCCATTTTCGTGAATCTTCTTGCCGTTTCTTTCACTACTGCGAAAGCTTCCGGAAGTAATTCCTCTAAAATATCTTCTAAGTTTTTATCTCTTTCTTTGATAAGTCCATCGACTTCTTCAAAAAGCTGTTCTTTTTTCTCAAAGTCAGCTTCTGCTGCCGCTTGACCTTTTAGATTATCAATATCTTGATTGATACCAGCTAAATGAGCATGAATAGCTTCTCGGAACTCAACTGTTTTTCCACGAAGTGCATCATTTGACAAATGATGTAACTTCACATATTCCTCATTTACTTGATCGACAATCGGCTGCATGGATTTCACATCCTTATCTTGCTTGTTACCACCGAATAGTTTAGTAAGAATCTTAAGCATAGTTATTTTTACTTCTTAAACATTGATTTTTAGATGATTCGAGAAACCTATAAGGTTTTAAAAACCTTATAGGTTTGAACACGTCCAACTATTTTCAACGTTTTGTTATTTTAATAATATTAATATTTCAAATTTTGGAATCTATGATTTTGTGGATATTAGTATAAAGACCAAACAATAATCAGATTGTTATAACGGTCAGAAACTTAACACCTTGAAACTAAAAAACCTTAAAAACCCTTTTTACAAAGTATCGCAAATATAGCGAATTCAATTGTTATACTTTACCAATTAAGATAGGCTTTAAGCTTTCTTAACGGCTTAATCTTAGTCATAATTTGTACCATTTGAATTGTGCAGGCAGTTTGACAGGTTTAAATGTCAGGTTGGCAGAATAATAATTTATTTTTTACTAATTCCGCCAAATAAAACGACCTGACGATTTTATAAATCATCAGGTCGTTTCTTGAATGCTAATACTCGACATTCAAAATTATTTCATTTTCTCTTCTGCGTACATCGCAGCACCGATAATTCCTGCATTATTCTTAAAATGAGCTACTTCAACTGGTACATTAACCGTAAGAATATGTTCAAACTTTTCGTACTTTTTACTCATTCCGCCGCCGATAATAAAAAAGTTTGGGGAGAAAATCCGAACAATATGATGTAGAAAATAATCAAATCGTTCTGCCCATTCCTTCGTTTTCAAACCATCTTTTTTTCGGGCAGAGTCCGCAGCATATTTCTCAATCGGTTTTCCATCCGTATGACGAACATGACCTAATTCGGAGTTTGGGATTAATTGGCCATTAAAAAAGAAACCAGTTCCGAGTCCTGTTCCGATGGTCACCATGATTACTTTTCCCATTTTTCCTTTTCCTACGCCTAATTTCATCTCTGCAATACCAGCCAAATCTGCATCATTTGCCACAAAAAACGGTAATCCATTACAATGCTGACTAAATAATTGATCAATTTGAACACCAACCCAATCTTCATGTAGATTACTTATCGTCCGACATTGTCCATCGACAACGACAGTGGGGAAACAACAACCTATCGCACCTTTCCAATTAAAATGATTCACAATTTCATTCACGACTTTAGCAACACTTTCGGGTTTCGCAGGTTGAGGTGTCGGAAGGCGGTATCTTTCCGTAACTAATTCTCCTGTTTCAGTATCAACAATTGCCCCTTTGATACCTGACCCTCCTATATCGATTCCTAAAAATTCCATTTTTATTTCGTTTTATTGAATTTCGGTGTGAAGATAATATTCAAGTATATAAGACATGATTCAAAAATAACTTTACACGATTCACTACTTCTTTTACCTTATTTTCTACTTCAGAATTAATTGTTTATCCCAATGAATACCCACTTCTAAAACGAAGACTAAGAAAAAATAATTTACTAAAAAAGTGTAAGCTTATTTCATTTCCATTGCTTATCACCTCAAATTTCCGAGATGATGAAGCTCTATTTTGAATAGAAAAAATTTGATGCGTTTGCCTTTTCTTTTTGAATGTTAATACACATTCTAATAGATTTGAATTTAAGATATTGGTAAAAAATTAAAAAGGCAGAATTGAGTACAATTCTACCTTTTTAGAATATTATAAAGTTGATAAGAACTTAATCTTCATCACTATCTACATCATTTGGTGTAAACTCCATTTCTTCCATCTCTTCCTCTACCGTAGGCTCTACCTGGTTTCCTATAGGTATTTCTTCCGTTTCCTCCTCTAAAGGTGGCACTTCTATTCCCATTTCAACATCGATGAATCTTGAAATGCTATCTATATCTTCCGGATGAAAAAATCCAGCTTCTTCGATTTTTCTAAACCAAGTCATTTGGCGTTTTGCATAACGACGAGAGTTTCGCTTCACTAATCGAATCGCTTCATAAATATCGTAATCGCCATCTTTATGACTAAAGAACTCTTGATAACCGACTGTCTGTAAAGCATTTAAATCTCTGTGTTCCATAAGAGATTCGATTTCTTTAAGCAAACCATCCTTCATCATGATATCTACTCGAAGGTTCACCCTCTCATAAAGCTCTTCTCTATCCCAATCCAAAACAATGTAAATAGGAATGAAAGAACGCTCTTTTCTTGGCTGATCTCTGAAAGAAGAGTACGGCTGACCTGAAGCCCGATAGATTTCTAAAGCCCGAATTAATCGTTGATGATTATTTGTATCCACGAATTCATAATATTCCGGATCAACTTCCTTTAATTCTTTCTGAAGCATCCAAATACCATGTTTCTCGTAAGTTTTTGTCAGTTCCTCTCTAATTTCTTTTGAAACAACTGGAAACTCATTCAATCCTTCACAAACAGCTTGAATAAACAAACCAGAACCGCCGACCATTAATGCGACATCTTTCTCTTTGTAAATTTCATCCAATGCTTTCAACGCATCTCGCTCATAATCTCCTACACTATATTCATCATGTATAGATAAATTATTAACGAATAAATGCTCCGCCTCTGCTAACTCTTCTTCCGTTGGTTTCGCTGTACCGATATTAATCTCTCGGTAGAACTGTCTGCTATCAACAGATAAAATTGAAGTGTTAAACTTTTGTGCTAGTTTAATTCCTAATTCCGTTTTTCCTGAAGCGGTTGGTCCCGCTACAACTATGAGATACTTCATGTTATCTTGACTTTTAGTTAAATGAAAAGATGGATAAAATCTGAGATTCGATTTAATATTTTAGCAAAAATACTTATTTTATAATTTAATACTAATCATATTCCATAATGTTAATATAAATTTTTTTTCTTCCTCAAATTTAGCCAAAAAATTTCTATACAATATGAAAGATTCACAAAGATATAAGTATCTGCAATAGTATACTTAAAATTCATAATAGTTATATTATTTGATAATTTCATATTTTTCAATCTTCTCTCGATTACAGTCAAAACTTAGAAAAAACACAATTGAATGAAAAATTCAATTTTATGTTGCAATAGAATAAATATTTTTCCTAGTTTTGCACTCGCTTTTAAATAAGTAGTTATCTATTTATTTAAAAAACGGCACATAATATATTGAAATCAAACAAGTTAGGATTTAAAATCCTAACAATTTTAACAACATTAAAAATAATAAATACCATGCAAACAGTCGCAATTGAGGGTACAGTAAGAACCGAATTCGGAAAAAAAGCTACAAAAGCTATGAGAAAAGAAGGTTTAGTACCATGTGTTGCTTATGGTGGTGGAGCTTCAATTAGCTTTTCAACTAAGAGTGCTGCTTTCAAACCATTAATTTTCACTGCTGATTTTCAACTTGTTGAAATCACTGTAGAAGGAAAATCATACCGTGCTATCTTAAAGGATACACAATATCACCCAGTTACTGATAAGTTACTTCACGCTGATTTCTTATTGTTAGTTGACGGTAATACATTAACAGCTGAAGTTCCTGTAAGATTAAGAGGAATAGCTCCAGGTACGAAAACAGGTGGTAAATTGATACAAATCACTCGTAAGGTAAAGATCAAAACAACTCCTAAGAATTTAGTTGATCATTTATCAGTGAACATTGAATCTTTAGAATTAGGAAAATCTGTTCGTGTTCGCGATTTAGATGTAGTTGAAAATGTAGAAGTAGTCACTTCTCCAGGTATTCCTTTAGCTTCTGTTGAGATTCCTCGTGCATTACGTTCTGCACAGACCGCAGCTGAAAAAGGTGAAGAAGAAGAAGTATAATATTTTTTTACAATTCTACCTTTTAGATATTGTTAAAGAATATTCAAAAATAATTTGCTTAAAAAGACGTAGCTCTAAACAGTTACGTCTTTTTTTATAGCTTTAGTTATGAAAAAATGATAATTTACACCTTTGTGAGATATCATAAAATCATTCCTAAAATCATAATCAAATATCATGGATTTACTATTTTGGTCAGGGGTTTTTATAGTTAGTTTAGCTTTCTTAGTAAAGGCATCCGACTGGTTCGTCAACGGTGCAGAGAAAATTGGTATTGCATTAGGAGTGCCATCATTTATCATTGGTGTAACTATTGTCGCAGTAGGAACTTCTTTGCCGGAGTTAGCTTCTTCTATCTCAGCCGTTATGATGGGAAGTTCAGAAATAGTGGCCGGAAATGCGATTGGTTCTAATATCACGAATATTGTCTTAGTTATGGGATTAGTAGCATTGATGTCAAAAGAAAAGATTGAAATCAAACGGGATATCATGGATGTTGATATTCCAATGTTAATTGCTTCTGCTTTGATTTTATGGTTTTTAATTGCAGATTTAGAACTCACGATATTAGATGCTTGTATTCTGATAATCGGTATGATTATCTTTTTAGCTTATACTTTTAGTAAGTCTGGTGATCCAGAAGATAAATCTGAACGCCAAAAAGTAGATTTGAAAACCATTGCCTTGGTAGTAGGAAGTGGCGCTTTAATTTACCTGAGTGCGACTTATACCGTTGATTCTATCAAGCATATTTCTGAATTATTAGGAATCGGAACAGGCGTTATCGCTTTGAGTTTAGTGGCTTTAGGAACATCATTACCAGAAGTTCTGGTCAGTGTAACTGCTGCAAGACGAGGTAATACGGAAATCGCTTTTGGAAATATTATTGGCTCAAACATCTTCAATACTTTCGCAGTAATGAGTTTCCCAAGATTTTTTGGAGAAATTATTATTCCCGAATCTATCATTCAATTCAGTTTACCAATGATGGTCGCAATAACAATTTTATTCTCAATCATGTGTTTATCCAAACGAATTTCTCGATTCGAAGGCATGGTTTTACTCTTGTTCTACGCTGTATTCATGGTTGGATTATTTTCATAGTATGGGTTGCAGATTCCCACAGATTTTTTTTATCGTTTTACGAAAAAAAAGGCCATAAAAATAGAAAAGGATAATGCTTTCAAGCATTATCCTTTTCTATTTTATAACTCAATACATTTCCACGTGAATTGGTGTTTTCCGCGGTTCAATCACGCAAAAACGGTCAAGCCCACACAGTCCAAATTACTGCACATCTTTTACCAAACGTTGATAACGTTTTCTTGATTCTACAGCAAACGTGCTTGCGGAATGCTCCATAAAAATACGTTTATAGAACTCCGTAGCTTTTGTTTTGTCATCTAAGTAAAATTCATTCAATTCTGCTAATTCAAATAAAGCATTATCAATCCGAATACTTTCGGGATAATCACTTGCAACCATTTCAAAAAGAGATGCTGCTTTAGCCAAATCCTGTTGTTTTAGATAAATTTTAGCCTTTGTATAAAGAATATCGTCCTCCAGTGAATGTTTTGGAAACTGCGATTTAATAGAATCCATTACCTCAAAAGCCGCATCAAACTGATTTTGGAAAGCCAACAAATCCGCTTTTGCAAACATATACATTGGTGCAACAGTCGTATCTAACCCCAAATTATCCATAATAAATACTGATAAATCCAACGCATCATTCGCAATTAATTTGGAAGTCGAGGCTTTCAAGATACTGAATTGAGCTTGAGCCCACTCAAAATCTCCCATGTAATAAGACAACTTCGCATTTTTGAATCGAGCCGTTTGTCCCAATACATCATCCTTATAATCCTTATCAACTTGCGAATATAATAAAGTCGCTTCCCAGCGTTCGCCTTGCATCAAATAATAATCCGCCAATGAGATTTTTCCTTTTGCTTGTAATTGATCTTGAATTCCTGGAAATTCAACTAATTCAGCTAGTAATTCTATTGCTTTATCCAAATCATTAATATACAATGCTTCTAATTCTGCCAATTCTAAGACAATACTTGCCGTATTTTTATTCTTTCCAAACTCTGTCAAAAACGCAAAATATTCCGCTTCTAACGTTCGCAACTCTTCCATCGTGTAATCGTAACCGGCGACTAATTGACTTCTTTTACAAATTAAAATCTCTCGTTTTGCTTCGATATAATACGTATTTGTTTTACCTTTTTCATCCACAATATACATATAAGCCTTAATTGCCGTTCCATAATCCTTATCACGAGCAGCAGTCTGAGCCAAACGATATACACGACCACCATTTTCTTTTAGTCGCTTATCCATCGCTCGAACCTGACGCAACGCACTTTTATAATCTTTATCTTGAATAAATAACCATGTCAACATTTCAGGATAAATACTTTCATTTGGATTCTCTCGAATTCTATCGTATAATTGAATCTTCAATTCCTTGAAATCATCCTCTATCAAATACCTTTGAAATAAGGTTTTCATAGAAGTCAGTCGAGAAGGATTTTCCAAAAGAGCATTCAAATAATTAGAAATCATTGGTTGAGAATCTCCTTTTCTTCGATACAAATCGCCTAATTCGTAAGAAAATAATTTTTTATCTTTTAATATTTTTTGCCCTTTTTCATACG
>CAWVWD010000217.1:0-7296 GCA_963933585.1 uncultured Saprospiraceae bacterium | reverse complement strand
AAGCGATTGAGCAAGTACAGGAAGAAGGTGGAAATATGGTCGTTGAAGGTGGTGTTTTAGAAGGTAAAGGTTATGAATCTGGTTGTTACGTTAAGCCTTGTATTGCAGAAGGTAACAATAGTTTCGCTATCATTCAACATGAAACTTTCGCACCGATTTTATATTTAATGAAATACAGTACTTTAGAAGAAGCAATTGATATGCAAAATGGTGTTCCTCAAGGTTTGTCGTCTGCAATCATGACCGATTCATTACGTGAAGCAGAAGCATTTTTATCTGTTTTGGGTTCTGATTGTGGTATTGCAAATGTCAATATTGGAACTTCAGGGGCAGAAATTGGTGGTGCTTTCGGTGGCGAAAAAGAAACTGGTGGCGGTCGTGAATCAGGTTCTGATGCTTGGAAAGGTTATATGCGTCGTCAGACAAATACAATTAATTATGGTGCTGAATTACCTTTGGCTCAAGGAATTAAGTTTAGTTTATAAAAGTAACCTCATTCTCCGGAGTGAGGTGAAAGATAAAGAGACTCGTCAGATGCGAAAGCATTTGGCGGGTCTTTTTTGTTTTCCGTCAAAGCACAAAGTGAACTAATATTAGTTTTTTAAAAAATATTTATAATAAATGGATTTACATATAAATCCATTTATTGGATATCATATTATCAAAAAATCGATTAAACTAATCTATAGTTTTTTACAAATATTGAAAATATATAAACCGAAATCAATGGTAGTTGCTGAGCTATTTCAAAAGAATATTTATTGAATTTAATTATCACATTTATTAACAAAAATAAAAAAAATTAATATATATTTAAAAAATAGATATGAAATATATACATAACAATAATAACAACTTTATACTTTACTGATTAGCAGTTTTTTATAAAAAAATATAATTATATTAAATATAATTATATTTAATACTTAGATAAATACGAATTTAATTTGTGACGTAAATTTTTTAGACCTGTAATTACTTTAGGTGAATTTTTTATTTGCTTTAAAATAGATTAATAAAATTTAATTCTACTTAGTCTATATAAATTGACTATAATTTTGAATTATTAAAATACCCATGATTAAGTTAGAAATTATATATTAATATCGAAAACTCATAATTTGTATCTTAATATATAATTAAAACATAATATACTGATATCTAACTATTTATAATTAATAAACGGCTATTTATATTTAATAAACGATTAATTATTTATATTTAATAAATATATATACTTTATTAAAAAATGTGACTTGTCAATCTTAACATTTAAAGACATAATAATATCTGCTTAGTTCTATTTATAGCCTATTTAAATGTCACAGTTGTTAATAATTGCCCTCTAATAATCATTTTTCCTGTTCTAATTTCACATTGTTGTTAGTTGATAATCATACATTATTAATTATAATACGAGTCACATCTACCTAAATATTAAGTACAAAAATACCATCAGTAATGGTGTTCTATATAATTAACATAAATATATAATCACACTTAATATAATTAAAGTACGCTTTAGTTAATTCTTTTAATATCCGGTTTCTTAGCAAATTCCGTAGTAAACTGAGAATTAGATTTAGTTCATGTTTTCGTATTGAAGTTTATCAAATAACCATAATTATTAAATTAAAACTATTAAAAACAGTCTAGATATTTGATTATCAATAATTTAAACTGATTAAAGTTACAAAAAAAAACTTTGATTTTTTACAACTATACTACGGCTTTTTGATGTGTTATTTTTCTTTTAATGCAGCCATCGGTAAACAATAAACCATTATAGCTTAACAAAAAAATCTATAAAAAATAAAAAAAGATGAGTCGAAAATTATTTTGTATCGGAGGATTAGCAGCTGTTTTTTCAATCATTTATACCGCTTTATTGATTATTAACACAGAAGCCACGGAGTCAGTATTTGTCTATCAAATAATAGCACAAGCAAATTATTTTCATGCAGTGACAATACTTTTTTTAGCGACACTTAAAAGAGAATACCTTGATTTTTATATGAGTAGTGTCAGTTGGTATTTTCTCTCAAATATAATAGGCATGACCTTAATCAGTTCATTTGCTTGGATGAAAGTAGGAGCAATTGACTACGAGGTACTCAAAATTTTTTCCATCGTATGGTTTGGCTTATTATCAGTCGGCTGGTTCGTACTTATGAAATCTGTAATGAGGTTAAAAATATCTCTTGGAAGTTAACTTAAGAGGAAATAAATAAATAAAATGCCCCAAAAAACAAAATAAAATTAGGCCTAAGGATATTGAGGTAAAATAAGATGCCTCAATGTTCTTTTTTTATTAATATCATCTCTAGAAAAAGTTGCTCTAAAGAATAGTATTTCTCCATAATTCTTACTCTTCGCCTTTAATATTAGTCTTTTAACTTATTCCAAATTCAAGCTTAGCAGAGGGATAAGAGTACAAAACAGTCCATTCAAAATAAATTTTTATTAAACAGAAAGATCCTTTCCTTTCTGTAAACCCACGGATTCTATACGCCTAAAAACAAATAACGAAAGGTAAGAATGAAATACGGAGCGGGCAATATCAGAATAATTTTGAGTTTTGTAGCCTGATTTTGTCGTGACCATTGATACACTATAACAGGCGTTTACTCAAAACCCACACATTGTTCATTTTTCGGGTCATGATTTAACTAAAGAAATTGTGGTTACCTATTTTCAAACACTGCGGTCGTTATTCCGACAAACGCATTAAAACGATTACTTAAAAGAATAAAAAATACTGCGGAATTGGTACTTTTAAATAGTTACTACTCTGCGGAACAGACAAAGTCGATTTCGAAATTTGGCCTATATATCATTGGAAATAATGCTCCGATAGGTGACGGTGCCAGAATTGCTTTCATAAAAGAACTTTATATAAATTAAGTGAAGGCAAGGCTTTTGATTTTGCAATGTTTAACTTGAAAACGGTAGGTACTGCTTAGGCAAATGTAAACGAAGTTTGGAAAAATGACAAATAATTAGATTTGTGATGATTTCTATATTTATCCAAAAATAAAAAGACTCGTCAAATGCGAAAGCATTTAGCGAGTCTTTTTTTGTTTTTTGTCTATAATCAAGTGAAGTGCTTATAAAATAAAAACGGGCAAATCCCGAAGGAGATGCCCGTTTTTTATATTCCACAAACTGCCTAATAATTAATATTCATAATTATTAAAACTCAGTTGCTCTTCTTCTGTCATCATCTGTTGCTTCATAGTAACCCATTTCAGATTTATCACCAACGATTAAATCATCGTATTTGCGAACACCTGTTCCTGCTGGAATCGGCTTACCAACGATTACGTTCTCTTTCAAACCATACAAATGATCTTGTTTCGCACCAATTGCTGCTGAACTAATCACCTTCGTAGTTTCCTGGAACGAAGCCGCTGAAATCCAAGACTGTGTTCCTAATGAAGCTTTCGTAATACCTTGTAATACAGGCATAGAAGTCGACGGAATCGCATCACGGAATTTCACTAACTTTTTGTCTTTACGACGTAATTGTGAATTTTCCTCTCTAATTTGACGAACTGATGCCATCTGACCTTCATGTAAATCTTTAGATTCTCCGGTATCCGTGATAATTTTCTTATCGAAAATTCTATCATTTTCTGCCAAGAAGTCATACTTTTCAACAGCTTCTTTTTCTAAGAATACGGTATCACCTGAATCCAAGATTTGTACACGACGCATCATTTGACGTACAATTACTTCGATGTGCTTGTCATTAATAACAACACCCTGTGTACGATATACTTCCTGAACACCATTTACTAAATATGCTTGAACCGCAAATGGCCCTTTGATATTTAAAATGTCACGAGGAGCTGTCGCACCATCTGATAATTGTGTACCTGCACGAACGAAATCACCTTCTTGTACCAAGATATGTTTAGATAAACCAACCAAGTACTTACGACGAAGTCCATCTTTAGCCGTTACGATAACCTCTCTGTTACCACGTTTGATTTTACCAAAGCTAATCACACCATCAATCTCAGAAACTACTGAAGGGTTTGATGGGTTACGAGCTTCGAACAACTCCGTTACACGGGGTAAACCACCCGTAATATCCGAAATCGCACCCAAACTACGAGGAATCTTAACCAATTGTTCTCCTGGCTTAACTGCCGCACCGTCTTTCACAACGATGTGAGAACCCACTGGTAAGTTATACTTACGTAATACCTCTTCGTTCGCGTCCTCAATGATAATAATTGGAATCTTCTTCTTCTTCTTAGATTCGATAATTACTTTCTCACGGAAACCAGTCGCGTCATCGACCTCTTCACGATAAGTCACCCCTTCTTCGATAGAATCGAAACGAGCGATACCTTCGAATTCTGTAACGATAACCGCATTATACGGATCCCATTCACAGATAACGGTCTCTTTCTTAATCAACTGATCTTGCGCTACGAATAATGTCGCACCGTAAGGAATATGTTGTGTTGTATAAACCTTTTGTGGATTTGCAGGATCGACTAAACGCACCTCAGCAGAACGAGCTAAAATAATTTTAGTTATTGTACCATCGTCATTCAAACGCTCTGTAGTACGAATTTCCTCGAACTCTACCTTAGCATCAAATTTTGATTTGATTTGAGATTCCTCCGCTGTACGAGATGCCGTACCACCTACGTGAAAAGTACGTAATGTCAACTGTGTACCCGGCTCACCGATTGATTGTGCTGCAATAATACCAACAGAGTCACCGTATTCAGAAAGACGACCACTAGCTAAGTTTTTACCATAACATTTCACACAAACACCACGCTGAGTATCACAAGTCAATACAGAACGAATCGCAACCATTTCAATACCTGCTTCTTCGATTTTCACAGCAACCAAACGACTAACATAAGTATCTGCTTCTACAATTACCTCATCCGTTACCGGATCGATTACATCCTCCAAAGTATAACGACCGTAAATTCTGTCCGCTAGCGGCTGAATTACTTTTTCGTTTTCTTTCAATGCAATCACTTCAATTCCTCTCAATGTGCTACAATCTTCTTCGATAATAACAACATCCTGAGAAACATCCACCAAACGACGTGTCAAATAACCCGCATCGGCAGTTTTTAAAGCTGTATCGGCAAGACCTTTACGAGCACCGTGAGTAGAGATAAAGTAATCTTGAACTGACAAACCATTTACGAAGTTCGACAAAATAGGATTCTCGATAATCGCCCCACTTGTATCACCCGATTTTCTCGGTTTTGCCATCAATCCACGAAGACCACAAAGCTGCTTAATCTGCTGCTTAGAACCACGAGCTCCTGAATCTAACATCATATATACAGAGTTAAATCCTTGCTTGTGTTCAGCCATTTCTTTCATCAACTGCTCGGTAATCTTATTATCCGCATAAGTCCATTGATCAATTACCTGATTATAACGTTCGTTATTGGTAATTAAACCCATATCGTAATTTTCAACGACTTCATCAACCAATGCTTGTGCTTCTGCAAGGGTAGCTTTCTTAATAGAAGGCTCAATTAAATCCGGTAAGTTAAATGATAACCCACCTTTAAATGCCCACATGAAACCCATATCCTTGATATCATCCAGTAATTTAGCCGTTAACTCGACATTTGCAATCTCAAGGATATTACCAATTACACTACGTAATTTTTTCTTTGTCAATAATTCATTGACATATCCAACTGCCTCTGGTACAACTTGATTGAATAAAATACGACCAACTGTAGTTTCTACCAATTTCTTTTCTAACTCACCTGTTTCCGGATTACGAACTTTCGTTCTAACCTTCACCCAAGCATGTAACTCAGCCTTACCTTCGTTTAATGCAATAACTGCTTCTTCATCAGAGTAGAAAATTTTACCTTGACCTTTTACAGTACGTTCGGGTGTAGAAAATCTACCCTTCGTAATATAATAAAGTCCCAAAACCATATCCTGTGTAGGAAGTGTAATTGGAGTACCATTCTGAGGATTCAACATATTATGAGCAGCAAGCATTAATACTTGTGCCTCCAAAATCGCAGCGTGACTTAACGGTACATGGACCGCCATCTGATCACCATCAAAATCGGCATTAAAAGCAGTACAAACTAACGGATGTAACTGAATCGCTTTTCCTTCAATCAATTTAGGTTGGAAAGCCTGCATTGATAAACGGTGTAATGTAGGTGCACGGTTAAGCATGATTGGATGTCCTTTCAATACATTCTCAAGGATTTCCCAAATCACAGGATCTTTTCTATCCACTAATTTCTTAGCAGATTTAACCGTTTTTACAATACCTCGTTCAATCAATTTACGGATAACGAACGGTTTGAATAATTCTGCAGCCATACCTTTTGGTAAACCACATTCATGTAATTTCAATGTAGGACCTACAACGATTACAGAACGACCAGAATAATCCACACGTTTACCCAATAAATTTTGACGGAAACGACCTTGCTTACCTTTCAATATATCACTCAAAGATTTTAACGCACGTCCACCTTCCGCTTTTACAGCATTTGATTTACGAGAATTATCAAAAAGTGAATCAACCGCCTCTTGAAGCATACGTTTTTCGTTTCTCAAAATCACCTCAGGTGCTTTGATTTCCAATAGACGCTTCAAACGGTTATTACGAATAATAACACGGCGATATAAATCATTTAAATCTGAACTTGCGAAACGACCACCATCCAACGGCACTAATGGGCGTAACTCTGGTGGAACAACAGGCAAATACTGAATGATTGTCCATTCAGGTCTATTATCCATACGAAGTTGTCCATCACGGAAAGCTTCCACAACACGCAAACGCTTTAACGCTTCGTTTTTACGTTGTTGAGAAGTTTCAGTTGCAGCTTGATTACGTAAAGCGTAAGACATTTTGTCTAATTCCAAACGTTGTAATAAATCATGAACTGCTTCAGCTCCCATTTTAGCAATAAACTTATCTGGGTGAGAATCCTCCATCAAATGCTGCTCTTTAGGCAATTCATCCAACATTTCAAGGTATTCTTCCTCCGTTAATAAGTCCATCTTCTCGATACCATCCTTTTCCTTAATACCAGGTTGAATTACGACATAGCGCTCGTAATAAATGATAGTTTCTAATTTCTTAGAAGACAATCCTAACAAATAACCAATTTTATTAGGCAAAGATTTAAAAAACCAAATGTGAACTACAGGAACTACCAACTTGATGTGTCCCATACGCTCACGACGTACTTTCTTCTCTGTTACCTCAACCCCACATCTATCACAAACAATTCCTTTATAACGAATACGTTTGTACTTTCC
>CAWVWD010000216.1:0-7302 GCA_963933585.1 uncultured Saprospiraceae bacterium | reverse complement strand
GAAAGAATTTATAAATTTATAAAAATAGGAAAAGGAATTTTGAAGATCGATTTATATATAAATCGATCTTCAAAATTCCTTTTTGTTTTAGGGTGTAAATGTTACGAGAATAACTTACCTCGAAGTATCGAGGGCATTTTTAACCTCTACTTTGAAAGTCAAATTTTCTATTTGAAATTATAAATTGGAGGTTTAACTTTGAGTATTGGCGAAAGCCGAAAAAAGCATAATTGTTAAAATAGTAAAAATGAATTTTTTCATGATTTTGGATTTTCAGGGGTATTAATGACGACAGAATGGTTCGAAAATGAGGTTTTTGACTCATAAAAACACTTTTTTAATAAATAAATCTTGTAACACCATTGCAAATTATTAGGTATAGTTTATAGTAAATATAGTGCTTATCACCTCTAAGTTTGATATAAGTCATCTTTTTATCTTTTATAACCGGCTACATTTGTATCATATAAAATCAATAAATAGCTAAAACTTCTGAATATGAAAAAAATATTGTTTCCTACCGATTTTTCTCCTGTAGCCGGAAAAGCCTTTGTTTATGCACTTCACCTTGCCAATCAAATTGGCGCTTCTATTACCACGTTACATGCTTATGTGAAACCTGACGTGGGTAATTTTGTGATGCCGATGTCTCTTTTTGAATTCCGCGAAGGTTTGGATTGGAACGAGTTTGAGAATTATCAAGACTCGATTCCAAGTTTACGTCAGGTAGCCGTCAATCATAACTTAGGAAATGTTCCGATTAATCATGCTTTGGAAGAAGGTGAAACGGTTGATGTTATCACAAAAGTTGCGAAGCAAGAAAATTATGATTTAATCGTGATGGGAACAAGTGGCGCTTCTGTATTGAAAGATATTTTTATTGGAACATTTTCAGGGAAAGTTATAGAAAATTCTCAATGTCCTGTAATCGTCGTTCCTCATAATGCCGTTTTTGAGGATAAAATTGATAAAATTGGTGTGACGATTGACTATTCAGAAGAAGATAAGAAGGTGCTTAATAATATATTGGAATTAGCTAAAACTTTAGGTGCAAGTGTTGAAGCAATTCATATTGACTCTAATCATATCGAAAATACCACATATAAGATTGATGCGTTTAAGGCGGATTATAAAGAGTGTCACTTTTTGAATTTTGTGGAATTAAATAGTAATAATATCGTAGAAGCGACTGCTGATTATGCAGATAAAAATGATATTGATTTTTTGGTGATGGTGACACATAAGCGAAGTTTTTTCGAGAAACTATTTAGTTTCTCTCATGCGAAAAAAATGACTTATCAGTATGAGATTCCAGTTTATGCAATTCCTGAAGCGCTGCTGTAATATTTGATGAAGTCAGTGATTTTTTAATAAATAAATAGCGAAGTGGCCAGCCTTTCATGAGGTTGGGCACTTCGCTATTTATTTTGAGATGTCATTATGTAGAGATTGCAATAAAGTAAAATCGCTCTTTCAGTCGTTGCTTTTTAAGGGAGCGAAGCCTAACGATAATACTTTATTTTGATTAATTCGAGTACTGTTCTCAGATTTTCGTCTTTTTAAGAGAAGAGTTGAAAAAGTATTTAATTATCAAACGATTTTCTTAGGATTACTATATATTAACAAATCATAAAAAATCCTATATTTGTAACTCACCGTGCATATAAAATATCATAAATGTTACAAATCGAAAAAGTCGTCAAACTATTGGACGATTATCATTTCGATGTATTTCGGGAATACGTTAAAAATATTAGTATTCGCTCTTACTATCCACTCTTATTATTGGATAGTATCAATCGTTCTATTGAGTTAGAACAATCTACGGAAGAATTTTGCGAAGAAATTTATACGGAAGATAATCCGAACGATGAAAAAACGAAAAAGAAGTTTTTTCAACTGGCTCATTATACTTTCAAACTAACACAATTTCTAAGTCGTAATTATCCGGCATATCTCGCTCCGAATATCAATAAAATTCAGCATTTCATTAATAATGGGCATCTCAATAAAGCGAACTTTTACTTAAATGCTTTATTGGATATTAGTGAAAAAATAGAAGATTTTGGAACCTATATCACTGCTTTGAATATTCAGGCATTGCAATATGAATTGCAAGAAAATATCAAGGATGTTGTCAAAAATTATACTCGACAAGCTGAGATTATTAATTACAGGAGTCTTGTTAATCAAATATATTTATATCGGCAGCAGCATTTTAGTGTAAAAAGTAAACCTAAAAGTAATGCTGATATTGAAGCCATTTTATCTTTCTTTACGGTACATTTTGAGAGTAAAAGTTTAGTTGTCAGTGCATTAAGTCAATATTTCTATTTGCATGGTTTGAATTTCTTTAATGCGGAACCTTTTTTTGATAAAGCGACTTTTGATAAAATTGAAAAATTAGAAAAGTTATTAGAAAATAATAGTTACCTGGTTTTTCCATTTTTGGAAGATTTAGAATATCGAGTTGCTTATCTAAAGTTGAGGTCTTTAATTCAGAATTTTGACGACAATCGGGTTATTGAGTTGTCCGCTAAGATTTTGGATAATTCAGAAGCTACTTTTTTTTGGAAGAATTTTGCTTCTCAGCCGGAAATATTTTCTATCGCAGTACAAGCAAGTTATTTATCCAGTAAATACAATACGGCTTTCAAGAGTAATCATTTGGAAACGTTACTTGATGATGTAAAAAAGAGATTGGATACCTTATATAGTAGGTGTGAAGATTTATTAGAAAAAGATGAAATATTAGATACAACTGCGAAACATATTGCAGTTACGAACTCTTACGCTTGCTTATTATTATTAGGGAATGATTCCGATAACCTCAAAGCGATTCAATTATTGGAAGGATTACTTTTTACTTATCAACAAATTCCTTTTCACGCCTATATTGATCCTATTTTCGCTGTAAAAATTTCGGCTTATTTTAACCTTAAAGATTATGAAGGATTAGAAAATTGTTATCGTCGATATAAAAAAATGACAGATAAGAAATCCGTAAATCCTGAAAATGATTTTACAATTCATGTTTTATATTATACGGCAAAATGGTTAGAAACGAACCGTAATCAATACCTCAAAAAGTTACAAAAGCGGATTGATGAAACACCTGAAAGAGCCAGAAATACGAAGTTATTGCAAGATATTATCGGATATTTCGATTTGGATTTTTTCAATTGATTTAATCTGTAGTTAATCAAAAGTATATGGAAAAAGCGTATTATTAATATCAATAATACGCTTTTTTGTTCAAGTGTGTACTAGAAATCATATCTAAAATACTTATAATTTAATTATATCTCAAACACTCCGGGTCATTGATAATACTATATTATAACATCAATAGTTAGTAATTTACCGTTAGTTAAGTCATTATTGTATATTTAATTAATATATGATTTTTCCGCATCTATTCCACAAAATCAGATAAGAAGATTTTATCAAGAAAATACCACCACATTTGTATTATCAATCATCAAAACATTTTAACAATACACAAAAAAATAAGTAAAATGACAAATATATTCTTCAGTAAGAGCAAAAATTTATTAGGCGCATTATTATTATTATTAATTACTATTTCTATTTCAAGTTGTGAGTTATTTGATCAAGCAACGAAAGTAGAATTTGATATGGAATTCGGTTCATCCGTAAAAATTCCGTCAAGTTCAGGTTTAAATCTTCCTTTTGATTTATTTACACCAGAAATTACAACGAACTCTGAGTCAACTTTTGGTATTCAAAATACACAAAAGGAATTAGTAGAAACGGTTAATTTAACCTCAATGGTTTTGACAATTACGTCTCCTTCTTCTCAACGTTTTGATTTCCTAAAGGAAGTCACCTTATATATCGATGCAGACGGTTTGGGAGAAGTACAAATTGCTTATGCTGAGAATATTCCGGATAATATCGGGAACGAATTGGAATTAACAGTCGCAGGAAATAATTTGAAAGATTATATCATCAAAGATAAGTTTACGATTAGAGTGAAAACCGTTACAGATAAAACGGTTAATCAAGAAGTTAGAATTGATGTGGATTCAAAATTCCATATTATAGCGGATATTTTGTAACATTTATACTGGATTATTAATCGCATTCTTTTGAGGTGAAAGTCATCTTAAAATGCCAGAAAAGAGTAGGTTTTTAATAATGATTGGTATTATAATGTGCAGTGATAACGGCCATGAAGCCAAGCGTTTCGTTGCCGTTTTTCTTATCAGAATTTAGGTATAATTATATAAAACACGACACTATGAAAACGGAAAAATCAGTAATAGCAACCATATTACTATTCACAGTAATTATACTTTTTTGTACCTCTTGTGGTAGAGGTTATGGCTGTCCCGCAAAGAATTTCAAAACCAACCTGACAACCGTGCAAATTTAATTTTAGAGGTTGGTTTAATAATTTCAAACACAAACTAAATTTATTAGATTCCTTCTAATTCATTGAAAATCAATATGATATTTAATGAACATGGGAAACCTATACAGAAAAACAGCATTAACAACACTTGTCCGCATGAACAACGGGCATACAAAAACACAGAATTATGAAAAAGCAATTAAGTTTATTAAAAAGTGTAGCTTTCGCTACGATGATGGTTTTTACATTTGTACAATGTAGTGATGATGGTGTAAGTCCGGAAACAGAAAAAGGAGAAGCAACATTTGAAATGACAGATGCTCCAATAGATGATGCTTCGGTAGAAGCTGTATTCGTAACCGTTACAGAGATAAAGCTAGATGGAAAAACTTATGATGGATTTAGCGGTAAGCAAACAATTAACTTATTAAGCTACCAAGAAGGTAATACTAAAATGTTGGGAAATGGTGAGTTAGATGCTCAAGTATATAGCGAAATCACTTTGGTATTGGACTATGAAACAGATGCGATGGGAAATGCTCCGGGTTGTTATGTGACAACGGTTGGTGGTATGAAACATGATTTATCTGCGGAAGGTGAAGCAACGGGAGAGATTGTCATCCAAAAACCTTATGAAATCAAAGAAGATGTAGAAAGTGAATTTGTATTAGATTTTGATGTTCGTAAGGCGATTAGTTATGAAGGCGATACTTCAACAATGACTGATTTCACATTCGTTACACAAGCAGAATTGAACTCCGCCGTTCGTTTCGTGAAGAAGGATGACACTGGTGACGTAGAAGGTGAAGTCGAAGAAAATGCATTAGTTGATGCAGAAAATATTATCGTTTTCGCTTACGAAAAAGGAACTTACGATGCGGATACAGAAGTGCAAGGTCAAGGTGAAAGTAATATAACTTTCAAGAATGCGGTATCAAGTACAGTCGTAAAAGAAAATGGTGAATATAAGTTGGCATTCTTAGAAGAAGGTGATTATGAACTACACTTTATCGTTTTTGAAGATCAAAATAATGATGGTAAAATGGAAGCGAAAGGAGAATTAACCTTGAGTTTGTTGGCTTCGCTAGGAATTGATTTGAATGATATTTCTGTAGGAGCAAATATCTCAGTATCAGTAAATGTAATGATTACAGGTATTGTACACTTCTAAAATATTAAAATATTAAACTTTAGACCGCTGTGCCTTTAGATATTATTAAAAGTGGAAATCTGAAATCTAATGTCTAAAAGATAAGCGGTCTAATATTTTTATTTAAAATTGATATTATTGATTTAGAAATTATTCTAATTAGAATAAATACAAATTTTGAATAATAAAAATTAGTGTATTGTTTATTCGGTTCATAAGAAACCAATAAATTCTAAAATGCTCGTAACTTCGGTTGCGAGTATTTTACTTGTTTAGGCTCATTGATGTGCAGAACATCACAAAAGAATGATTAATCAGCACGGCAACATTATAAATCGGAGTGTAGAAAATCTACCTTTCAATACACTAATAAAAATATCAAGACATGAGAACTGTATTCATATCAGTTGTGATTATATTATACAGCTTATCACTTTGGGGACAAAATGTTTATATCAATGAAATCAGTTATAAAGATGTAACTCCAAGTGATAGAGGAGTCGAACTAGCAGGCCCTGAGAATACGGATGTGAATGGCTGGTACATGGAATTTCGGAATGCTTCGGGTACTATTTATCAAACAGAAACCATTACAGGACAACCCTTAATTGATAACGAATCCGCTTCAGGAAAAGGTGGGATTTGGATTCCTGTTGCAGGTTTACAACAAAGTAACGATAGAACGATTATTTTATATGATGATATTGGTACGCCTAAGGATACAATTAGTTATGGTGCGAATCCATTTGCTGATTATGGAAATGAAATCATCGGAGGAGGAACGCCGGTTCTTCAAAACTTAATTATTAATCCAGGTTATACACCACAAAACTTGAGTGGTAATAGTCATACAGGAGACTGGGTGCTTCAGCCTGAATCAAAAGATGATCTGAATTTGAATCAAGTGCTACCGGTAGAATTAATCAGTTTCAAAGCAGCATTGATGGTAAATGGTATTAATATAAATTGGATAACGGCTTCTGAAACGAATAATAGTCACTTTGAAGTGGAACGAAGTTCGGATGGAATGGAGTTTGAATCGATTGGTTTTGTACCAGGAAATGGTTCTACTTATGAAGAGCAGACGTATGAATTCGCCGACTTTATTCCACGAAAAAGCGTAAACTATTATCGACTCAAACAAGTCGATTTTAATGGTGTATTTGAATACTCAATGGTTATATCAGTTAATATTTTGGAAGAAGCATCTATTATTATTGCTCCAAATCCTATTCAGCAGAATAGCGAATTACGGATTATGAGGAGGAATATGAATGATATCGATTTTGTCTTAATGAATATGACTGGTCAAGTCGTAAGATCCTATCAAAACTTGGATGAAAACATCATTACGATTAATGATTTGTCGCCGGGAATATATTTATATCAAATACGACAAAATAATCAAGTCTTGAAAATAGACAAATTGGTTATTATTAGATAAAGAAAATTAGATTTTTCTGTAATATTTGGCACTTACGGTTTCGCACCATAAGTGCTTTTTTTATTTTGATTAATTCCAAATCTTTGTAGCAAAACGGTTTCTACCTATCTTTGAACGAATATGAATAATCAATCAAAATAAAATGAATATACCAACAATATCAGTTATAGAAATCGCCGAAATTATCGGTGCGAAACTCATTGGAAATCCTAAATTACAAGCGACAGGTCTGAATGAAATCCATAAGGTTCGAGCTGGCGATATTACCTTTGTAGACGTCGAAAAATACTATAAAAAATCATTGACTTCATTCAGACCTGTCGCTTGTAA
>CAWVWD010000215.1:0-7309 GCA_963933585.1 uncultured Saprospiraceae bacterium | reverse complement strand
AAAATTGTTAATACGAAGCCGATGGATGTGATTTTTGTTGCCATTTTTAACGGATAGGTTCATGAATGAATTTAAATTTAAGTTACAAATAAAAAATGTGAAACCGAAAATATCGATTCCACATTTCTAAAAGGTTATTTTATGAATTGATAATCAAACCTTACTTATTTCGTAATGTGCGTCTGCATACCATGAGCTGGAATTTTCACAGTTACCGCTTCTGATTCGATATACAATCTATATTCAATTTCCTCCTCACTTTGATTCATAATTACCGTGACCAAACTACCATCTTCATTCAAAAATGACGTACTCAAAAGATGACTTCTACTACTTGTCGTACTTACTCGTTTCGCATTCGGACGAATAAATTTAGAAAAATGACCAATGTAATAATACGTCGGTGTATAAATCAATTCTCCTTTATCGGTATCGCCATGAATCGGTGCAAAACATAAGTTACCCACGTGATTTGGTCCACCAGTTTGGTCTAATAAAATATTCCAATCTGTCCAACCAACCGTTCCATTTTGGAAATCATTAATAATCGAGCGACCATAACGTTCTGCGTGTTTCCAAAGTTGGTACTTTTCTGCGTCAAATCCTTCTTGACAACCTTCTGTAAACAATAAATTTTTAGTTGGAAATGATTCCTTAATATTACCAAGGTTTGTAAACATTGGCTCACCGCCAGCCCAAGTTTCGTACCAGTGAAAACCAATTCCCCAAGCATATTTCGCCGCTTCTGGATCTTCAAAAATCGTATTCGCTCTATGCGTAATCAAATCTCGATTGTGATCCCAAACAACAATATTCTTATCGCCCAAACCTTCTTTTTCCATTGTTGGACCTAAGTGATTTTTCAAAAAATCTCTTTCCTCTTCAGCCGTATAAATACAAGATTCCCAACGCTGAACAGCCATCGGTTCGTTCTGAATTGTAATTCCCCAAATCGGCATACCATCTGCTTCATATGCTTTGATGAATTTAGCATAATACATCGCCCAAGCCTCGTAAAATTCTGGCAGTAGTTTTCCACCTTGCAGCATATCCTTATTATCCTTCATAAATGCTGGCGGACTCCATGGGCTTGCATATAACAATAATTCGCCACCAGCCGCAGCCGTTGCTTTTTTAATCATTGGAATCTTAAACTCCTGATCGTGTTCGATGCTAAAGGTTTTCAATTCCTTATCCCCTTCTTCGATATACGTATAACTTGCCGTACTAAAATCACAACTATGAATTGGCGTTCGACAAAGCGAGTAACCGATTCCGTCCTCTACATCGTAGTAAGCCGTTAGTAATTCTTCCTGTTTATCTTCGGGTAACCTTGCAAATACTTCTGCGGAAGCATCGGTAATTGCACCACCAATCCCTATAAATGTTTGAAACTTTTTGTGTGGATTAATGAAAATGCTGACTTCATTTTCGAATGGTTGTCCTGCGGCTTCATAGGCTAACGTTGCGGTATTTTTTAGTCGAAGTTCGGTATCACTTGCGGTTGTAAATACGGTAGAAGATTTTCCTTTAGCTGAAAAACGCTTCTTTTCTCCCTGATTGGTTTCTTCTGTTTCCATTGTAGTTGCTTGATTACAAATGACCAATAACATACTAAAAAGTAAGATGGTAAATTGATACTTTATTTTTTAAAATTTAAATTCTTTAAAGGTTACTTATTAAACTTGTTAGCCTACTAAAATCAATGGCTTTTTAAGTTTTCCTAATAGAAACAATTGAAAAGCTATTTATTTTTTACTGTTTTCAGCAAAGTTTGATATTTAGACTCCTATTTTGATGAATTCATAAGTGTCTAATATCTCAAGTCTAGAAGCAAACCGGTCTAACCTTTCTATTAAAGAAGTGCCGTTTGGCAGAATAATAGCATTGACAATCAAATCTTATATTATTTTGCCCAATAATCTAAAACCAACACATCTTCTAAAACTGGCCCTAACAAATCGACAAAAGCTTTATGGTCAGGATGCGGTAAATAAACGGCTCTATCTTCTTCGCTCTCAAAAGTCACGAAAAAACAATGTGTTAAACCCTTATTTAAGCCTTCTGGACTATTATTCAAACCCCATTCAAAATCTTTGATTTCTTTAATCTTCGATGGTAAAGCAGCAAACGCCATTTCTACTTTTTGAATAGCGGTATCCGTAGCCGTTTCTTTGAATTGGAATAAAACAACGTGGCGTAATTGTTTACTTATTACTTCTGTTTGATTGGTGGGCGATACTTTTTGGTTGCTATCTGTGTTCGTCGTACAACTACTAATGAACAATAAAACAAATATTAAAGAAACTATAATTTTCATAATTCAACGTTTTTTTGTAAAATCTAAAGATAGCTATATATAATTCATATCTGACTTTAAACTGACAACCCAAATGCTAATTATTCTATTTAAAATCTAATTTTACATTCCTAATATTAATTTTAAATTATAAAAATGCATCTAAAAACAGCTCTTTTTACTATATTATTTTTATTAATTAATATAGAAAGTAACAGTCAATCATTAGATTATCTAAAGACGAATATATTTCCTGATGATGGGCCAACACCTATTGATACAAGTGGTTTCAGCTTTACGGATAATTATATTCCTTCTAATTCTTATTGGGCTTCCCCGTTTACAGAAGATTACGTTTATCACGCACGATTAAAATATAATCACCCGACCAATGTTGATAAATCCTACGAATTAAGACTTGGAAAAGGTGGACAAATTTACTCTTTCCTCACGTCATCAGGTGAAACCGTTCCGCCTCAATATCCTGCGACGGCTCCGTGGGTAGATGAAGTTTGGCAAATGGTTGCAGTAGATGGTGTTTTGAATAAGCCAAGTGAAAACAAGAAACATTTTATTCATCAAGCAGGCGTTTATTTAAAAACGGATGACCAAACCCTACCCTTTTATTCGCCTATCGTAGCAGAATATTATAACAGTAGTGATCGTAGTTATACGGTTGTCAATTGGGGACAACAAGCCCATACTTCAGATAATCTAAACTCCGGTTATACGTCTTCGATTTTATATTATGCTCGCTATAAAAATCTTGGCGAAGGTCTAATTCAAGTCGATTTATTGATGTATAATTTTGGAACGGATATCATTAACTTTATCAATATTCCGTGGGGAGGCGTCAGGCGTTCAACTTACGATCATTGGTTTTCATCGAATACCGACCATACTTATCAAGAAGAAAATGGGACTTTTACAAGTTATGCAAAAGCATTCAATCAAACAGGCGGTTGGGCAGCTTTTTCATCTGATGCCTTGGGAAGTACACCTACTCTTGCATTACTAATGGATAATGATGAAGGTACTTTAAGAATGGGCGATGCGGGTACAATTGCGAATCGAGATTATACCGTTTTTGAAGGAATTAAATTCCCAGGAACAGATTTGGGTCCAGGTAAATCGATTCGAGCGAGGAATTTTTATTTATTGGATTCCGATATTAATAATATTAGAGATACGATTATTAATCAAAATTTGGGAAACGAAACCTTTTATGGTACTCATAATAAAACAATAAGTGAAGTAGACAGTTCCGCTTTTTCCTTTGAATATCAAGGAAATGAATTAGTCGTTTCCGAAGTTCCTTATGCGAATGGATTGCAATTAAAACTACGTCCTTATCAGAATAGTCAGCCTTTGTTTTTAATAAAATCTACCAAAGAGGAATATAGAATTACAACCGATTTATACACTTATTCCGATTATCCTTATGATGGTCAATTAGAATCGATTCAATTATTAGGATATAGAGATGCGGCGACTCAAGTCAATGTGACACATTCGATTATTTGTTCCGGCGAAGATTATACTTTTCCCGATGGAACAATCAGCTCAAATATCACATCAACGAACTATCAAATAAGTGATGTCGGAACGGCTTATAATGGTTATGATAGTTTAATTTTCACGACCGTTTATATTATGCCAGCCGATTTACCCGCGGTGATTTTTGTTAACAATGGACCTGGTGGCGTTGGTAGTACAAATGGCGGAACAAAATTAGCACTTTGGTTAGATGCAACCCATTTATTAGGTAGTACAATAAGTAATCCTGTAAACGGTACGTCCGTTGATAATTGGATAGATTTAAGTGGTAATAATTCACATTATAATAGTTCGGGAAATAACCGACCAAGTTTTAGTAATACGAATTTCAATGCAGTGAATTTTGATGCAGCGGCAGCGAACCCTCAATTTTTGACTGGAACAAAGGAAGAAAGTTTTCCTTATGGGAACGTTTTCATAGCACTGAGTGCAACTGATAATGGTGATAATAATCCATTAGTAAGCAATGCTAATTTTAGTGTTAAATATGAACAGCAAACCAATTCAGGATTTTTAGGATTCACAGATTTTGGAAATATGGATTATACCTCAACCCTTCCTTCGACTTTTGGTATTAATAATATTGTGTCCTTTCAAACGGATTGTTCTACGAATATACTTCAAATTAATTCCGGTAATAATACGGATAATCTGAATATTGGAACAACAACCAGTGGGATTCCTTTAGGACAACTGGGAACAGCGATCGAGCCAATTTCAGGCGATTTTTATGAAATAATTGCCTTTCAATCTAATATTAATTCAGCTCAAAAAATCCTTATTGATAATTATCTAAGTGCAAAATATGGTAACACTTTAATCAGTACCGATTTGTACGATGAAGACAATTCACTCAACGGAAATTTTGATTATCACGTAGCGGGAATTGGTCGAGTAGATATTAATAACATCCATGATAATGCAAAAGGTAGCGGCATTATTGAAATCAAAAACCCAACGAATTTAGAGGATGGGGAGTTCTTGATTTGGGGCGATAATGGTCAAGCAATGACCTTTACAGATAGTACAAATTTACCAAATTTTGTTATTGCAAAAAGCGAAATTAATTGGCGAATAAGTGAAGTCAATACGTCGCTTTCTGTAGTTGATGTTGGTTTCGTTGATGTGACATTTGACTTATCTGGTGTCGCAATTAATAGTTTAAAAAATATCGTACTATTGATTGATAGCAACGATGATGGCAATTTTGGAGATGAAACCTTTATCCAAAGTACAACAATTGAAAACACAGATTATGAAGGACAAGCATTTATAAATTTCAATGCCTTAAACCTTCAAGATGGCAATCAATTTTGTTTAGCATATTTAGCACCGGATGCCCCGGGTGGCGTATATACGAATTTGGCTTTATGGCTGGCGGCGGATGGTGAAGTTTCGACAGATGGCAATCAAGTTACAAATTGGTTGGATAAAAGTGAAAAGGCGAAAATTGTTTCCGGTGGATTAGGTCCAACCTTCTCGACTACTACCGATAAATTATTAAATTATAATCCTGTGATGACGCTTGACGGCGTAAACGATCAATTTCAAACGGCAAGCATTGCAGGCTCTGACACGCATACCGACTTGAATTTTTTTATAGTGCATCGTATTAATGCCGCACCACATCAATCTACCATTTTGAGAGAAGCCGTAAGCAGCGGCGGTATTTCTTCTCATTTACCTTGGGTAAGTGGGCGAGTTTTCTGGGATGCTGGTTTGAGTAGTGGCGATGGACGGATTCATACACCTTCTGGACTTTCGACTGGCGATGATGCACTTTGGCAACTATCTTCACACGATGGTACGACGGATTTACAGTTTATTAGAAAAAATGGAAAAACATTGAATTCGGATAATACAGCGATTAGTATTGTTGGAAATAGCTCCAGTTTTTACATTGGTTCTACAGGAAGTGGATTATACGCTAATGCAGATGTAGCCGAAGTTATCGCATTTATTGGAAATGAAGAGTTACAAAATAATCAGCGGGCAAAAATTGAATCTTATCTTGCTTTAAAATATGGTTATACCTTAGATAATAGTGACAACGGAATAACAGGAGATTATACGAATTCCAATAATATAATGACTTGGGATGCCGACGATAATCCTACTTATCATCATGAAATAATTGGATTAAGTAGAGATGATGCAAGTGATTTATATCAAAAACAGTCGAATACAGGCGATGATAGTGTAGCTGTTTATATTGGTAATTTGTCACTATATAATGGTCAAAATACGGCAAGTATTAATACTGATTTATCAAGTATAATATTTGGACACAATCAAGGTTTTTTGAATGACCCAACTTTGGGTAATACAACGGAAAAACCTGCTGGAATTTATTCTCGATTACAAAGAGAATGGAAAGTGACGAATACTAATTTTACAGATGATTTTGCAATAAAAATAGCTTGTACGTATTGTGGTAATATTGATATTAATGATATTCGCTTATTAGTGGATGATGATGGTGATTTTACAAATGCCCAAATCTATGGAACGCCGTCTTTTACGATTGCTCAAGGTTCATTGATTATTTCAGGTATTGACGTGTCAATGATTCCAACGAATAGCACTCAATATTTTACGATAGGTTCTGTAAATCCAACCGTAGCATTATTGCCAATAGAATTAATTTCATTTACCGCTACGGTCATAAATTCTGCTGTAAATCTTGATTGGAAAACGGCTAATGAAATCAATAATGATTACTTTACAATTGAACGTTCGATAAAAGGAATCGAATGGGAAAGTATCGCAACGGTTGATGGTGCAGGTAATTCAATTGAAGTTAATACCTACCATGAAATAGATGAAAATCCATATTCCGGTAAATCATATTATCGACTCAAACAGACGGATTTTGATGGTAAATTTTCTTACGCTGCTATCAGAATTGTTAATCTTGAAACTGATTCAAAACCAATCCGAATTTATCCGAATCCGACGAGTGCTCAAATTACAGTAGAAGGAAATCAAGAGGAGTTAAAAGCCTTACAAATTTTCAATATTTTGGGACAAAATGTAACGAATCGTTCGATTATTACAAAGGAAGCAGATAAATTAAATATCGATTTGCGTCAATTACCAAACGGGATTTATATTGTAAAAGCAAAAGGTAATTCTGTGAAAATTATAAAGGAATAAGGATTTTTTTGAAAGAAATTAAGGAAGAAAAATAAATAAATTTTAGAATATCCTTAATAAGGAATCAAAATCAAAATGACAAACCACATTGATAATCAGAACTTTATTACTAAAAGAGAAACGCATCAAAATATGATCTCGGTTTTGGATTGGCATTATTGATTTCAGGTTAAAAGTATTGAAAAAGCATTAAGCACAATTTTATGTTTGAGTTTCGCATCAGCGAAATGAGTTTGAAGCTGTTTAGCTTTTTCAATACTTTCAATAGCCTGTGCTGAACTTGTTTCCGTATCTGAA
>CAWVWD010000214.1:0-7314 GCA_963933585.1 uncultured Saprospiraceae bacterium | reverse complement strand
CACCGATCGTAATGCCAGCAAGGCTTCCGTTTAATCCGCCTGTTTGGGAAATTGTCGCTTCGGTCGTCGTTATGATTGCTTCGGTTGTGCTTTTTATCTGGCTTTCCGGTCGAATTTATCGAGTTGGAATTTTGCTTTATGGCAAAAAAGTGACGTTGAGAGAATTGGGGAAATGGATGTTTTATAAAGAGTAAATTTAGGGCACAAGTAATAAATTAGAAATGTGGAATTAGGAATTATTATCGTTATAACAATCTATTCCTAATTCTGCATTCCTAATCATTCCAAACTTCTAATTAACAAAGATGGATTATTTCAATCAAGAAAGTGAACGATTACGATTTCGAAAATTAACGACCGATGATATTCCTCGTTGGTTAGAATTTTTTAAAAATAACGATAACTTAAAATTCTTGGGAATTGATTTAACGAAAAGCCATGAAACGCTCGCAGAAGGATGGATTTTGGCACAGTTCGAAAGATATGAAACGCAAGGTTTAGGTCATTTGGCAATCGAAATTAAGGAAACGAAGGAATTTATAGGTTTGGGCGGAATCTTACCGAGAGCACTAAATGGACGAAAGGAATATGAAATCGCTTATTCTCTGATTCCAAGATTTTGGAAAAAAGGATTCGGAACGGAAGCCGCTAAACAAATGAAGCAGTTCGGATTTGAAAATATTGAAACAGACAGATTTATATCTATTATTGATGAGAATAATGTCGATTCCATTCGTGTGGCTCAAAAAAATGGAATGAATATTCTATTTAAAACCGAATATTTAGGAATGTTCGTTAAGGTTTTTGGAATCGAGAAAAATTTATAGCACGTCATTGAAACACAGATTCAAACAGATTCTAAGTGTACACGTTTTAAATGCTTATACAAAAGGATTGACGACCGTTTCAAAAAACTCCTTAACATAAAAACCCATCTAATCCGTCATTATAATCCGTTAAACCTGTGTTCCATTATTTCTTTCGGACTTACCAAAAAAAATCTAAAAACCAGGTTCATCCATATCCTCCATATGCTCTTTTAAAGTCACATCAAAAGCAACGGTATGTTCCTTTTCATCTCTCAAATCATCATAAGTTATAACCAATCTTTTCTGCAGAATACCATAGTGATCTATCAAATATGTAATCGTATTATACGCTCGTTGATACGCTAATATTTGGGGAACATTTGTTGTATTTCCAATTACAATAAGTTTAATCGCAGGATACATTTCCATTACTTTTGCGACTTGATGAAGCTGCGTGTAATTCTCTTCCTCTACTCTATTCGTTCCTGGAAAAAATGAAATCGTTGGCATTTCGGGCATCATCTGCCGAAGTAATTTTTCCATTTCATTATCCTTCTGATTCCCGATTTCAGCAGAATCCATCGGAGCGGACTTCACTTTTATTTGCTCAAAATCTAATTCTTCTTTGGTATAAGCGATACCTTTTGAATTCACCAAAGCACCTTTCGGCGTATCTTCCTCCTCATCAATCAAATCAGGAACACCATCACCATCGATATCTCGTAACTGATGCTTCACAGAAGCTTTTATTTCTATCATTGTTTCTTTAGACTTTTTTTCATCTGTTTGACACAAATCAAATTCTAAAGTCAATCGTCTAGAAATTGCCGCATAACGTTTTTCATGGTTTTCCAAATCTTCTATCGTTTTGAAAACCAAATTATCGATAAATAAAACTGAACCAGTATTCACTTCTTCAAAACCATATTCAACTGTATAACATTTCTTTGAGCCATTATAAAAAACCTCTCCAAATACTAAATATTCTAAATCTTGTAAATTCAATAAAATTTTAGACTCCTCAATCTCATCAGAATTTGCTTCTTCTACCCAACTGACATATCGTTTTCTATCTAACACCTGAAATCGCTTATTACAGCTTTCCAAGACTAATTGAAAATCATCAGAAATTTCTGCTACAACTGCTTCATAATCAATACTTTTACTCGAAAAAGTAGTCACGTAGACTCGCCAAGTTTCCGTAGCATTAGCAGCTAAAACGGAGATCGAAAGTAAAATTGTTAATAAGGTTGATTTCATTATTTATCTGGTTATTTATTTAATTAGTTGATTGGTAATCCGTAAATTAACGAATGGAACGTCTTAATTCTGCACCGTCGAATTTGTAAAAAACACCTAAAAATATACACATTAATATGGTATTAATAATATATAATAATATGGTGCCGTTTCCAAAAGCATCTCTTGCTAATAAATTCGCTCCGTAAATTAAGATAGCTAAACCGATATAAAGTAACATTTTTACAATCGGATAAGGTACCGGATAATACTTTCGTCCGACGAGATAACAAGCCGTTGCCATTGAAGCATAACAAATCAAAGTTGCCCAAGCCGAACCGATATAACCAATTGTTGGAATCCAAAGGACGTTCAAAACAATCGTTATCAATGCACCACCAATTGCAATCAACGCTCCAATAATCGTTTTATCCTTTAATTTATACCAAATCGCGAAATTATAATAAATACCTAAACACAAGTTTGCTAATAATAAAATAGGAACAACAACCAAACCATCTCGATACTCTTCGCCAATAAACCATTGTGCAATATCCATATATAAGGTAATTCCCAAAAATCCTAATGCACCGATAATCGTAAAATAAAAGGCAACTTTTGCATAAATCGGCATGGAATCTTTACGATCAGCATTACGAAAAAAGAACGGTTCCGCAGCATAATTAAACGCTTGCGTGAATAAGCTCAATAGCATCGCCAGCTTATAACAAGCCCCATAAATTCCTATCAGTGCTTGATTCTCAACATCGCTGTAAGGCAATAACCATTTCTGCAAAACCCTATCAATTACTTCATTAACAACTCCTGCTAAACCAACTAATACCAATGGTAATATATATATCAATGTCTTTTTTAAGACGGCAAAATCAAAATCAAATCCAGATTTAAAATAAGAAGGTGCTAACAATATTAAAGTTACGGCACTTGCCGTCAAATTAGCAATAAATATATATTCAATTCCCCAATCTGAGTTATAAATTAAAGACATATCCCAACCGCTCATTTCCAAATATGGACAAAGCAAAAGAAAGAATAGATTAATGGTTAAGTTTACGCCGATATTCGTCAATTTTATAGCCGCAAAAACCCAAGGCCGTCCATCTAATCGTAACTTTGCAAACGGAATCGCAGAAAGTGCTTCCAAACCCAGAATAATTGCAAACCATATAATGTAATTCGATTGTCCAGGATATTTCATCCATTCCGCAATCGGTTCTGCAAAACCAATTAATAGACCACAAAATATTGGTGTGGTAATCAATAACATCGTTGATAAGGTAGAATACGTCTTATCTCTATCTTCTAATTTTGTTCCAAAACGAAAAAATCCCGTTTCCATTCGATACACAAACAAAACCGTCAATAAACCGACCCAAGCATATAAATCGACTACAATTCCATATTCGGAAGCAGGAAAAATATTGGTGTAAATTGGTACAAGAAAATAGTTTAGGAATCGTCCGACGATACTACTCAATCCGTAAACTGCAGTTTCCCCTGCTAATTTTTTTATTAATGACATTCTTTTCTGAAGTATTAATTATGAAGTGTTAATTATTAGTTTAAATATTACCGTTTCGCTTTTAGGTTTTAGACATTCACTTTGTAAATTATTAGATAAATTAGATATTGAGATTTTTCATTTTACAATAAAAAAGTAAATATATCTAACGTTTAGTATCTAAAATCGAAGCGGTCTGGCATCTTATATCGATAATTGTAAAGGACAAAAGTATTAAGAATAATTAAATGAATGTTACTTTTTGCGAAACATAACATTATTGAAACCTTGCTATTGGAAATTCTCTTCACTAAACCTTACTTTTGCAATTTTTAAAACAGATACAAATAAATTAAAAGATGAACAATAGACCTTTGATTTTAGTAACGAATGATGATGGCATAACAGCAAAAGGAATTAAGGCTTTAGTAGAAGTAGCGAGTGAATTCGGAGAAGTTGTGGTAGTTGCGCCAGATAGTCCACAATCCGGGAAAGGTCATGCGATTACCTTGCATAGTCCTTTATGGTTACACAAATCGAATATTTTTGAAAACATTGAATCTTATGAATGTTCAGGAACACCTGTAGATTGTGTAAAATTGGCGAAACACGAAGTATTGAAAGGTAGAACGGTAGATTTATGCGTTTCGGGAATTAATCATGGTTCAAATGCAAGTTTGAATATCTTGTATTCCGGGACAATGTCTGCCGCAATGGAGGCCTCTTTGGAAGGAATTGATTCTATTGGTTTTTCATTAATGGATTTTAGTTATGATGCGAATTTTGAACCATCCAAGAAATTCATTCGACACATTATAAAAGAAGTTTTGGAAAATGGTTTACAAAATACAAAATTGATTAATGTCAATATTCCAAATTTACCAGAATCCGAGATTAAAGGAATCAAAATTTGTAAGCAAGCTGATGGTCAATGGATTGAAGATTTTAAAACAAATATAGATCCCTTCGGACGAAAATATTACTGGATGACCGGCGAGTTTTTAAATCATGACAAAAGCGATAATTCTGATATTTTAGCATTATCAGAAGGTTATATTTCCATCGTTCCCTCTGCTCATGATTTGACGGATTATCCAGCTTTAGATAAGTTGAAAGGATTAGAAATATAATAATTAAGATATTATGGTGTTTCGGTTTTACCGTAATAGCCTAATACCGCAAATAAAAAAATATGATTCCATTACAATTAAGACAAAATACGGTTTTTTCCGGTGCAATCTGGGGATTAGTAATTCCATTAGTGGGCGTTGCACTACTAATGATAATTGATGAAAGTATTGTAGATGTCAATATACTTTTGCCTAATAATGCCGTTTATACCGGTCAAAAAACAAGGACGCTTTATCTTTTAGCGATTTGTTTGAATTTGATTCCTTTTCAGATTTATAGAAATAAAAAGATGGATAAAGCATTGCGAGGTATAAGTTTTCCGACCATGTTTTATGCTGCACTTTGGTTCTTTTATTTCGCATCATCAATCATGTAAAAATTAATTGTTCAATTGCTATCGCCTCCAAATCCTCATTTTCTTATTCGATTGCTTTATCACTTGATGATTAATAATGAAATAAGGCACAACGAAGAAGCGATAACAATGAAACAAGGAAGTAATATAACAAATGAAATACTTCATAATAGCAGGTGAAGCATCGGGAGATTTACACGGTTCTAACTTGATTAAAGCGTTAAAAAGAAAAGATGCCACAACGGAAATCGTTTGTTGGGGCGGCGACTTAATGGAAAATGCCGGCGGACGTTTATTACAGCATTATCGAGATATTTCATTCATGGGTTTCATTGAAGTAATTTTTCACCTTAGGACGATTCTTCGAGCCATTTCTAATTGTAAAAAACAGATTGAAGTAGAAAAACCTGATGCATTAATCTTGATAGATTATCCAGGTTTTAATTTTCGAATTGCAGAATGGGCAAAAAAGAAGGAAATTATAGTGAATTATTATATTTCGCCACAGCTTTGGGCTTGGAAGGAAAATCGAATCAAGAAAGTAAAAAGGGATATTGATAAAATGTTCGTGATTTTACCTTTTGAAAAAGATTTTTATAAAAAGTACGATTATGAAGTCGAATTTGTTGGTCATCCGCTATTGGATGTAACGGAGAATTATGTTGAAAACATGAATTTTAAAAAGCAATATCAATTGGATAATCGTCCAATTATTGCATTGTTGCCCGGAAGCCGAAAGCAAGAAATTCAAAATATGTTGGCGATTATGCTGACTTTAGTCAATAAATTTCCGCTGTACCAATTTATCATCGCAGCAGCTCCAGCTCAATCTTTAGACTTTTACCAAAATATTATTCTACCCTTACAGAGAAAGTCTGTAAAGGTAATTCAAAATCAAACTTATGATATCCTAAATAATGCTCATGCTGCTTTGGTGACATCTGGGACTGCGACTTTGGAAACGGCTTTATTTAATGTTCCACAAGTCGTCTGTTATAAAGGCAGTTCGATTTCTTTCGCTATTGCGAAACGATTGGTAAAGATTAAATATATATCATTGGTAAACTTGATTATTGATAAACCTTTAGTTAAAGAGTTGATTCAAAATGAATTGACTGTCAATAATTTAGAAAATGAATTTATTAAAATTTTGGATGATAAAAATCGCAGCGTTTTATTTTCAGAATATAAATTATTAAAACAAAAATTAGGCGGTGAAGGTGCTTCTGATAGAACGGCAGAATTAATAATGAGGTAAAATGGCTCTTTGACGATTACATGTCGCAGTTAATTTCACTTCCAAAAAAATCAAAACGGTTGCAACAGCTAAACGCTGCTACGAAAACCTCAAAGTACTTGGTTATTGTAGAGATTATTCAAAAGTAAAATAGAGGAAAGCCTTTGATGCAAGTCAAAGGCTTTCTAAGAAAAAACCCATTTTTTGGTAAATAACTTAATTCAAGAAATATTTAGCTGAAAATGCTCCATTTACTTTCTGAGCTTGAAGGATGTAAATACCTTTTAATCATTGACTTATATCAATATAAAAACTACGCATCTACGACCAAAAAATTGGAGTCATGAGGAGACAAAGCAAAGATTAAAATATTTGAGTAATAAAAGTATTTATCTACGAATGGTAAATACTGGTTTATTGATGTCAATCAAATTGAATTTATTAATTCCCTTTTATTTAAAACCTTTGTCATTACGTGATATCTATCGAGTATTAAAAATACCTCTATGATGGATTTCAAAAAACATTTCAAGGTCACATAATGCATAAGTCTGCTGAATTTAGGGGCAAACTCTTTCCATCCTTTTTATAAAATTGGTTCAATTCTTCCTAAATTGACGTCCTAAACTAATTCAATTCAATTTCAAGCATTAAAAAATGACAGGCAGTAAATTACTGACATTGCTAAAAACCTTTAATAAGTACGAACTCAATAGACTTCGGAAATATGTTGAGTCCCCATTTTTTAATGAAAATGAATTATTGGTTGACTTATTTGATTTGATAGATAAATTCTTACGTTCTAACCGAGAAAATATTGAACAAGAAAAAATTTGGCAGAAGATATTTCCAAAAATGCCCTATGATGATATTAAATTTCGACGACTTTCTTCTGATTTAAATAAATTAGCTCAAGATTTTTTAGCCATAGAAGATTTCAAAAGTCAACCTCTGGCTTTCGAGTCGTATCAGTTGCGGTTAATGAATATTAAAGGTTTAGATAAACATTATTTGGCCGTAG
>CAWVWD010000213.1:0-7329 GCA_963933585.1 uncultured Saprospiraceae bacterium | reverse complement strand
CAATCACCATTAAACCGGTCGTATCTTTATCAATTCTGTGAATTAGCCAAGGTCTCTCATAACCCTCTTCCGTTTTATTCATCATGGAAGCACCATCATTACCGAAATAGTATGCTAACGCATTAATTAGCGTTCCACTTGCATTTCCGTAACCAGGATGAACGACTAAACCAGCAGGTTTGTAAATCACCATCACATCATCATCCTCATACCGAATATCCAAAGGAATATTTTGTGGAATGATTTCCTCCGCCATACTCGCACGAGGAATCCTCATGTGAACGACTTGTCCAGGAAGTACTTTGAAACTTGCCTTTATAGATTTCTCATCCACTAAAATTGTCCCCAGTTGAATCGCTTTTTGAATACGATTACGGGTGATATTTTCAACCCTATCCATCAAGTACTTATCAATACGAATTGGCCGTTGACCTTTATCCACAATGATAGTTCGTTCTTCATAAAACTTTGATGTCAAATTATCCTCTTCCTCTTTCTTCTTGCTACTAAAATTTGTTTTAGATGGATTTGCCATTTATAATATAATTGGTTTAGCTTATTGATAATAATCAAACACACAAAGATAAGGAATGAATTAGGATTATACGGTGAAATGGGATTTTTTTTGAATGATGAGTTATTCAAAAACTTCCTGACGTTCCTTATCATTATAATTTATCATACTCGGGTAGAAGGTAGCGTATTAGGAATTAAACTATTTTATAAATATTTGTAGTCGTTTCTTTTTCTGCCTCCGATGGGATTTAATATCCTTTATTGAACGCATTGTTTTTCCGATAAGGTTAGAAAAGTCAGCGATTAAATTATCTTTGTTGGTCAGGTTATTAATAAAATAATCGAACTGTTTTATTATGTTGGTTTCCGATACATTGTGACTAAAGAACAAATTTTGTTCTTTTTGAATTAGACACGGTACGTTATTTTATAATACTTCGCAGCATTTTTCAGTTTTGGAGAATAATTATTAGGAGATAGATTTACTTTAAGGAAATGGATAATCAGTGGACTTCTGAAATTAGTAACTAAAAAATATAGTTTAATGTCTAAAGGAAATAAATAATTTATCCAAATTTCACGAAGCTGGTTTCTATTCAGATGAGATAAAAGATACAGCTATAATTATACCTATATCGATTACTTTTAATAACATATCAAGTAAAAAGAGCGGGTTGGAATTGGAAAGGTTATGTGTTGATGCTTCCTTAAATGTTGATTTATTTGTAGCTCATTCTTAAATACGTAGGAATTCCTTCTATTTCAAGATAATGCAAAAAAAATAATAAGAAATTGAACTATTCTTTTAAGTCACAAAAAGGGAGATATTTGATTTTTTATGAAATAAAAATTATGTAACTCACTTATAATGAAATAATTAATCAAAATATGATAGTAAGTTTCGATATTGATAAAATGGAAGATTTGGAATTATTATTACAATTAACCAAACGGTTGGGAATAAAACAAGTTGGATTTGATATTGAGCAATCGATAGATAAAAAAATAGTGTTGGATACGACAAATGAAGTTAATGATGAAATTAATGATATTTTTGGAAGTGATAATAAAGATATTTTCTTTTAAGTATTTGGACGTTTCCAGGAGTGAATACTTAAAAAATCTCAAATTGTTTTAGCGTTAATTACCAGTCGTTTGTTTTTTGAAATCAATCAATCATTATTGAAAAATAGCATAGATGTTGTCATCTAAATAATAGAATACCTCTAGTGTAATAAGTTCAGAACTAACGAATAAATATTAAAACAGGTGAATCAGAAAAAAGAATTAACTGAACAATTAAACGAAAACAATGAACTTAGTGCTGAAGTAATGCGAGAGCAACTGGTTGAGCATCTTAATTTCATTGCAGAGAATCGACGAAATGCACCTAATAAAGCTATCGAAGCTGCTAATTATTCTTTAGTACTGGCTCGTTCCCTAAATGACAAACATTCCGAATGTCGCTTACATAATTACATTGGTGGGATAAGTTTACAAAAAGGTAATCTTAATTTAGGTAAACAACACCTTTTTGATGCTTTAAGTATTTATAGTAAATATTTAGAGGATTTAGATTTATTGGCAAGAATCAAAATGAGTATTGGTTCGTATTATTTTGATATTGACGATTTTGAAAATTCGTTGCTGTATTTTTTTCAAGCGTTAAATTATAACAGTAAGACATTAAAAACTGCTTTATATAATAATATTGCCAGTGTTTATTTGAAATTAAATCAATACGAAGAGGCATTTGAATATCTATTCGAAGGTTTGAGTATTAGTGAGGAATTAAATGATGATGACCGAAGAATTTTCTTTTTATATAATATCGGTTCTGCTTATCATTATCGAAAAGAATACTTGAATGCGATTAATTATTATCATCAAACGGCAGAGGCAATTGAAAAAATAAATGGTTATCAATACATGAAATGTTTGTGCTTGATACAGATTGCTATTGTCAATTCAGATTTGAAAATATATGAATCTTCCCTTAAATACTTTGATAAAGCATTAGATGTCAGTGTGAAACATAATTTGTTTAGAGAAGAAGTCAAGATATTGCGACATATTGGAGAAACAAAACTTTTGTTAGAAGATGTTAGTGCATTTATCGAATTTCATAATAAGAGTATTACAAAATCTAAAAGCCATGATTTACCTCAAGAAATACTGAAATCTTATGAAAATCTTAAGGCCTATTATGAAAAACAATACGCTTTTGAATCGGCTTATCGATATGCAATAAAAGTTATTGAACTTCAAAAAAATGTTTTCACGAAAGAAAGAGATGATAAAATTGCTAATATCGCAGATGAAAAAAAGCGTGAAGTTGAGCTTTTAGAACAAAAAAACCAACATATCAAATCTCAGAACAAAACATTGGAAAGGACGAATCAAATGTTGGAAGAGTTTGCTTATGTGGTTGCACATGATTTGCGGGAGCCGCTTCGAAGTATCATCAGTTTTACCGGTCTTTTAGAAAAAAGAAATAAGGAACGTTTTGATAGTGAATCTATGGTTTATATGAGTTTTATTGTCAAAAGTGGAAAACATATGAATGCGTTATTGTCTGATTTACTGGAATATACAACGATTGATAAAAAAGAAATTGAGCGTCATGCTGTAAACACAGATGAGGTTGTCTCTGACATTAATTTCCTATTGAGTGCTTCGATTGAACAAACAAATGCGGTGATTAACTTTGATAGTTTACCGGTCATAAATGCGAATGAAACACATATTAAGCAGCTTTTTCAGCAATTGATTCATAATGCAATGAAGTTTACTCGAAAAGGTATTTCGCCTATTATTAATATAACGTCGATTGAAAAAGGTAAACATATTGAGTTTTCGGTTCAAGATAATGGAATTGGTATTGCACCAGTTTATTTGGACAAAATTTTCAAAATTTTCAATCGATTAGATAAAAAAAATTATACGGGAACAGGAATTGGTTTGGCAATTTGTCAGAAAATAGCTCAAATGTACGGTGGAAATATTTGGGTAGAATCCGTTGAAGGTGAAGGTTCGACTTTCTATTTTACTGTTGAGAAGTAGAGAAGGAAATGATTGTTTTTAATGGTAAATGATTGAGGCCGTAACATATTGATTCTGAGAAGTTGAATTTATTCTTGTATTAAATGTAAGGTTGTCAATTCCTAAATGATATAAATACAAAAGGTAAGATCGAAAGATCTTACCTTTTGTATAGTATTAATTATCGTTATCGTTCGTTTTGTTGTAACCTATTTTGAAACTCTTGCCACGTAAGCCTCAATAGTTTGACCTTCTTGAGAGTTTGGATATTCTGTTGCAATCGTATTATAAGCTTCTAATGCTGCTTCAGCATCTCCCTCTTTTTCATTCAATAAACCTAATTTGAATAAATAATAAGGTGCAAAGAATTCGTTATCTGTATTTGATGCTTTCTTGTAAGCACTTAATGCTTTATCCATTTTTCCTAATTCAGAATAAGCATCTCCTTTAAGACCATTCTTGATAGCTTCTGCGATTTTTCCACTTCCGCTATAATCTTTCAAATAATCTAAAGCCACTTCATATTTTCCTTCTTTCAAGTAACTTTCTGCTGCGTATAAATTTGCAACATCACCAGCATTCGTTGTACCATAGCGTTTTACCATATCAATAAAACCCGGATAACCTCCGCCTGCATCTGTCAAAGCCTTAGTCGTAGAATCTTGAGCGAAAGCTTGTTCTGCTTTATACATTTGAGCTAATGCTGTAGTTTCACGAGGTGCTTGATACAATACTTTGTAAGCAACAAATACTGCAATTAAAATTATTACGGCAGCGATTGCTCCGAGAATCAATTTCTGATTTGTCTCAAAGAAACTTTGTGCTTGTTCTCTTGCCTCGATCAAATCGACAATCGTTTCATCCTGCTTATTATTCCCCTTTTTGCTATTACGTCGTTGAGCCATTGTAGTTTTTAATTAATGAAAAGCGTTAGTACGCCTATCAACTTGGTTTTTCTAAAATCTCGGCAAAGATATAAAAAGATTTTAATAATGAGTTCACATCAAAAAGATTATAATGGAGGAATTATTAAAAAAAGATTATTTTAAAAATAAAATAGCTTGATTATCAAAGTATTATCACTTTAAATGAAGTATTTTAAGATCATTCAACTTTTTCGTTAGATTCTATAACCATTAATCTTATTGATATTTTGATACTTGTTCTTGAATTTGAATACTAAAAAATAGACTTTGTTTAAGGTGATTTATATAGAATATATCGAACTTCAAATATTAGGATATTAAGTCATGCTTTATACTTTACAGGCCTTGATTTTGGGTGCTTAATCTGGTGATAAGAGAAAAATTCAAGTATAAAATCTTGTTTTATCATTCTAATAATAAATCGTTTTGTCATTTTGAGCGTAAATAGGCAAAAATAAGTATCTAAATATATTCATTCGACACTTAAAGGCAGTTATATTATCGTAAAATATTGATAATCAGCCTCAATAGGCTTTAAAAGCTTATGAGATTTTCACGAACAAACATGTCTGTATATTTAGTCAGGTGAGCTTTAATAAATGATACTTATCTATTTCCTATCTATTTAAAATTTCCGAAAGGTTACTTGATGAGTGATAAGTTTGATATTCAAAATCAGGAGACTGTGATGATATTGATATAGAAAGCGTTTTTAGCGATATTAAGTTAAGTGACGGAGTTGAATAATTTATAAATCGGAAAAAAATAATAGTATGCTGCTCCAAAAATGGTAGATATATAAATATAAAGGTCGCTTAATCTTTTACGTTTAATTGGATTAAAAATTTGATTCTTAGACGAAATTCTAGAATTAAATCAAATAATTCTTTTATTTATTATAAATAATCAGTCACACTTTTCATCTAAAATGGTGGATTCTTAATTTGTTAAAATATAGAGAATTTTAATTTCTTACTGTTTTCTTTGACCTATCAATCCTCGTTTCTGAATACTTTAGGTATCAATTATCAAGTATTTCCTTATATTTGCAGGAATTTTTCAAAAAACAAGAAACCATGCTACTATATATTGATTGGAATGTCAATCCAACTATTTTCGAAATCGGTCCTTTAAGTATCCGTTGGTACGGATTAATGTTTGCAATCGGATTTTTAATCGGCTATAAGTTGATTGAAAATATGTTCCTTCGTGAAAAAATGGATATTACGACAGGCGTTTTAGATTCATTATTATTATATGTTTTTGCTGGAACTGTTATCGGTGCAAGGTTTGGACATGTTGTGTTTTGGGAATGGGATTATTATTCTCAGCATTTGATTGAGATTCCACAGATTTGGAAAGGTGGTTTGGCGAGTCATGGTGCGATGGTGATTTTGCCATTGATATTATGGTTTTTCTCTGCGAAAATTATCAAAAAACCTGCACTTTGGTTATTGGATAGAATTGCGATAGCAGTCGCAATGACGGGTGGATTTATTCGTTTAGGAAATCTATTTAATCATGAAATCGTAGGAAAAGAAACAGAATCAGCTTGGGGATTTATTTTTCGTCAATGCTATAATTGTGGTGATGTCGCTCGTCATCCTGTTCAATTGTATGAGAGTTTTAGTTACTTTATTATTTTTGCGATTATGATGTTCTTATATTGGAGAACAGATTTAGGTAAAAAACGTGGCTTCCTTTTTGGATTTTTCTTAACGACTATTTTTGGAATGCGCTTTCTTTTAGAATATTTTAAGCGTCATTTTATTGGTGTGGAAACAAATTTGATGGAAACTTACGGAATGAATTTAGGTCAAATATTGAGTATTCCTGCCGTTTTATTAGGTATTTATTTGATGCTTACAGCGAGAAAACGATTAATGGATTTACCATATTAAGTGTAGGACAAAGGGCATCGCCTTTGTTACAAATCAGTTTGGTAATTTCAAAATAAAATTTTTTATTTATTAAAAAGGCAAAGGCAGTGCCGTTTGCTCTACGAATTTCATTATTGAATAATTTGCACTTGTTGAATGGTAAAATTGACAATTATTGAAAAATGCGATTACATAATATCATCAATAAAGATGAATTAAAGGAGCAAATGCTCAATTCAGATGAAGCGAGAACGACGATTTCTTTCTATCATTATTTTAAAGTGGAAGATCCTCAAAGGTTCCGTGACGAACAGTTTCTGAAATGGAGCGAGTTAGGTGTTTTTGGTCGAGTATACGTTGCTAATGAAGGCATCAATGCTCAAATGTCTCTTCCGACCGAAAACCTCGAAAAATTCCGTGACTTACTTTATAAAACGCCTGCCGAACCGGCTTTTAGTGGCTTACGCCTAAATATCGCAGTGGACGACGATGGAAAATCTTTTTATAAACTGACGATTAAGATTCGACAGAAAATCTTGGCCGATGGCTTGATTGATGATACTTTTGATGTGAGGAAAAAAGGTGTTCATGTCGATGCAGAGAACTTTAATAAATTAGCAGATGACCCGAATACGTTGATTATTGATATGAGAAATCATTATGAAACAGAAATTGGCCATTTTGAAAATGCAATTACGCCTGATGTAGAAACTTTCCGGGCATCTCTACCAATTATTAAAGATATGTTAGAGAGAGAGAAGGATAAGAATTTATTGATGTATTGCACAGGAGGAATTCGTTGTGAAAAAGCGAGCGCGTATTTCAAGCATAATGGTTTTCAAAACGTTTATCAGCTAAACGGTGGAATCATTAAATATGCTCAAGATGTCAAAGAGAAAGGTTTAGAAAATAAATTTATTGGTAAAAATTTCGTATTTGATGAACGCATGGCGGAGGCTATTACG
>CAWVWD010000212.1:0-7347 GCA_963933585.1 uncultured Saprospiraceae bacterium | reverse complement strand
AATTGAAATTATTGAAACAACAGGAGCCGTCGGTGCAGCAAAAGCGGCTGGCGTTGGTATTGGATTTTATGATTCTATTGAGGAAGCGATGAAAAATGTGGAAGTTTTGGAAGTTGTAAAACCGAATTTAGCAAAAGCAAATTATGAGAAAGCTTATGAGAATTGGGAAACGATTTTGAAGCAATTGTTATAAAGCCACAAAATTAAAATCCAAATGTTTTCGTCATTACAAACTAACTTCGCAATCCAAAACTCTAACGCTTCCGTCATTGCGGGCTTGATTCGCAATGACGGATGTGTTTGGGTTTTTATATTGAGCATAATTGAGATTTGGAAAATCAATTAAAAAAAAATAACTAAAATGGAATACTTCAAATCAATACAAAAAATCAAATACGAAGGCAGAGAAACGGATAATCCATTAGCCTTCAGATGGTACGATGAAAACAAAATAGTCGCTGGAAAAACGATGAAAGAACACTTTCGATTTGCGATTGCTTATTGGCATTCCTTCTGTGGAACTGGTGCAGATCCGTTTGGTCCAGGAACGAAAACTTTTCCATGGGATTCAAAAAACGATGCCGTTGAACGAGGAAAAGATAAAGTAGATGCTGCTTTTGAATTTATCACAAAGTTAGGTGTTCCATATTATTGTTTTCATGATGTGGATATGGTAGACGAAGCCGAAAACCTGACCGCTTTTCGCAAACGGTTGGATATTGTTTCGGATTACGTATTGGCAAAGCAAAAGGAAACTGGCGTGAAGTTACTTTGGGGAACGGCAAACTTATTTTCAAATCCTCGTTATATGAATGGTGCAGCGACAAACCCCGATTTTAAGGTCGTGGCTTACGCTGCTGGTCAAGTCAAAAATGCGTTGGATACGACAATCAAATTAGGGGGCGAAAACTATGTGTTTTGGGGCGGACGAGAAGGTTATATGTCGCTACTGAATACGAATATGAAAAAGGAAATTGACCATTTGGCGATGTTCTTACATAAGGCGAAAGATTACGCTCGTAGTCAAGGTTTTACTGGAACTTTTTTCATTGAACCAAAACCTTCTGAACCATCAAAACATCAGTATGATTATGATGCAGCAACGGTTTTAGGTTTTTTGAGAGAATATGATTTGATGGGCGATTTCAAATTAAATATCGAAGTGAATCATGCAACTTTGGCGTTACATACGTTTGAACACGAATTGACAATTGCGGTAAATGCTGGTGCTTTGGGCAGTATTGATGCGAATCGTGGGGATTATCAAAATGGTTGGGATACCGACCAATTTCCAAATAATTTGAATGAATTGACGGAAGCGATGTTGGTGATTTTACAAGCCGGTGGTTTTCAAGGTGGCGGTGTGAATTTCGATGCAAAAATCCGTCGGAACTCAACCGATTTGGAAGATTTATTCCATGCGCATATTGGCGGAATAGATGCTTTTGCTCGTGCGTTGGTGACGGCTGATGCGATTTTACAGAAATCGCCTTATACTTCAATGCGTGAGAATCGTTATGCTTCTTTCGATAGTGGAAATGGAAAAGCATTTGAAAATGGTGAATTATCATTGGAAGATTTGGCGAAATTGGCGATTGAGAATGGTGAACCGGAACAGATTAGCGGAAAGCAGGAACGGTTTGAGAATATTATTAATCAATATATTTGATCAAACTAAATTTGTGATTGGTGCAGTGTTCCTTCGTGACTGCACTTTCATATATTGCGGAAATTTCGCCCGACGAAAGTCGAGGTTGGAACGTTGAGATTATAAATCAGTCAGTAAAAACGATTAAAATGCAGTCAATCACTAATCCAATCTTAAAAGGCTTCAATCCTGATCCATCAATCATACGAGTTAACGATGATTACTATATCGCAACGTCCACTTTTGAATGGTTTCCTGGGGTACAAATTCACCATTCTAAAGATTTGAAAAATTGGCAATTAGTCACTCGACCGTTGAATCGAATATCGCAACTAAATATGATTGGCGTTCCTGATTCTTGTGGTGTTTGGGCACCTTGTTTGTCATATTTTGAAGGTAGGTTTTATTTGGTTTATACCAATGTTCGGTCGTTTGATGGTGTCTGGAAAGATACGCCGAATTATTTGGTAACAACGGATGACATTTTGGGCGATTGGTCAGAACCAATTTATTTAGGGTCGAGTGGTTTTGATGGTTCTTTATTCCATGACGATAATGGTCGAAAATGGTTTATATCGATGATTTCAGATCATCGAAAAGGACAACTTTTTGGTGGGATTGTGATTCAAGAATATGTGGCACAAGAGCAGCGATTAATTGGTAAACAGCATCAACTTTTTAATTGTACGGAATTGGGTTGTACAGAAGCACCACATATTTATAAACGAAATGGTTATTATTACTTAATGACGGCCGAGGGTGGAACTGGATATAATCATGCGATTACGTTTGCACGTTCCAAGACATTGCTGGGTAAATATGAAATTCATCCCGAGAATCCGATAGTTTCTACTCGTGACGTATCGCAAAATCCATTGCAAAAAGCAGGTCATGGTGATTTGGTAGAAACTCAAAATGGCGATTGGTTTTGTGTATTTTTAGTCGGAAGACCTTTGACTGAAAAAAATCGTTGTACGCTTGGTCGAGAAACGGCAATTGAGGCAATGGAATGGCAAGCCGATGATTGGATTTATCCTAAAAATAATCGGATTCCTCGTTTGGAAATTCCCATGCCTAATTTACCTGATTTTCCTTTTGAAAAGGATAATATCCGGGATGATTTTGATAGTAATAATTTGAATATCAATTTTCAGTCATTGCGTATTCCGATGGATAAACGGTGGTTATCATTGACCGAAAGGCAAAGCTTTTTGCGATTATATGGACGAGAAAGTTTGTCGTCCTTTCATGATCAAAGTTTGATTGCACGAAGAGTTCAAAGTTTCCATATTTCAGCTGCGACTTGCGTCGAATTTGAACCAACGACTTATCAGCAAATGGCTGGTTTGGTTTGCTATTACAATACCTCGCATTTTCATTATTTACAGATCTTAGGTGACGAAAGTGGGAATCGAAAGTTTCTAAATATTATTTCTTTCGATAATTTTCAACCAACGGAATTAGAGCATTACATTGAAGTTACGGATATAAAACGAGTTTATTTAAAAGCTGTTTTTAACCGTGCTGAAATTCAATTTTATTACGCAACGACGGAAAACAATTGGCAAAAAATCGGTGGTATTTTAGATGGAAGTATTTTATCAGATGATTATGTTTGTACGGGAAGTAATCGTTATCGACCTGCGTTTACGGGAAGTTTTGTGGGTTTGTGCTGTCAAGACTTAAGCGGACAAAAAATGTTTGCGGATTTTGACTGGTTGGAGTATAGGGAACACGGATTAAGCTAATTTTGCGAACAAAATCGAATTGTTTTTAATTCTTTTACATGAAATTAATAAAATATGCAAACCTACCTAAACACCTTACAAACCGAATTTCAAATCAACAGAAACCCTGAAATCGCTCAAAAACAAAAAGCATATATGCGAAATCAATTTGAGTATTTTGGAATGACAGCCGGAGAACGACGAATGATTACAAAGCCATTTTTAACTCCGGTTTTTTTGCCAAAAAAGGAAAATTTACATGAATTGATTCATGAGCTTTGGGTGAAACCCGAACGAGATTTTCAGCAGTTTGGGCAAGATTTGATGTTTAAATATGTGAAGCGATTAGAAAAGGACGATATTAAACTGTTTGAGTTTATGATTACGCATAAATCTTGGTGGGATACCGTCGATTTTATTGCTGTAAAATTGGTTGGTCAATATTTTAAAACCTTTCCATCGGAACGAGATTTCTATGTGGATAAATGGTTGGCTTCGGGAAATATTTGGTTGCAACGAACGGCGTTATTATTTCAACTTAAATACAAAACGGACATTAATACTACGCTTTTGACGAAAGTCATTCATACGTTATTAGGTTCAAAGGCATTTTTTATTAATAAAGCAATCGGTTGGATTTTGAGAGAATATAGCAGAACGGATTCAGAATGGGTGGTCGATTTTGTGGCGAAAACGGACTTGAGTAATTTGAGTAGGAGAGAAGCGTTGAGGTTGTTGTAACACTAAAAAACCTGACAGATTTTCAAAATCTGTCAGGTTTTAACTTATTTAACCGCCAACTATTTACTTCGACTTCTTCACATACTTCGTCAAAATCACAATACTTTGGCCATTAATTTTTCCTTCGATATGTGCAGCATTTTCCCGATTTAAGGAAATTCGACGAACAGAAGTTCCACGTTTTGCGGTAAAGTTCGCACCTTTTACATTCAAATCTTGAATTAAAACAACGGTATCACCCGGTTCTAAAACCACACCATTACTATCTAAATGAACGATAGCATCAGCTTTAGCTTCCACCAATTCTTTCGCCCAAGAGAGCGTTTCTTCCTCCATGTAAATCATATCCAGCAATGGTTGTGTCCAATCTGCACCATTTTCTGTCAATTGATGTAATACTCGCCAAGCCATGACTTGTACTGCCGGTTCTGTATTCCACATACTGTCATTCAAGCATCGCCAATGGTTGGTATCCATCGTTTCGGGATTTGTTATTTGTGATTCGCAAGTATTACAAATCATAACACAATCGTAAGCGTTTTCGCCAGATTTCGGTTCGACAGTATGAACTGCCAAGTTTTCAGTCGCACCACATAACTCACAAGCCGAATGGCTACGTGCTTTTAATTCTTTCTCTAAACTCATCTTTTTGTAGGTTTATTGGTGTAAAGAAGGTTTGAAGGTGCAAAAAATTATAGATTTTTCTCGTGAACGACCTTTAAATCCTTACACCATAAAATCTTTATACCTTCTTATATTTTTCTTAAGTTCCTAATTATCGCAAAGGTAATAAGAACCATTCCGATAATTGCAGTCATCACAATACTATTGTATAAATCTGCTCCCAAATCCATTCGCTTGAATACAATGCCGTAATATGCCCAAATGATGACTAAACCATAAGCGATTTCATTGCGTTTTTGGGTCATTGTTAAACCGATTAATGTGCCGACTATTAATACAATTACCGTCCATATTTCGGGCGAAATAGAAAATCCATTCCAACCTAAATCGACTAAAAGTGCCGTTGTGTTAGCAATCGTTGCGACGGTGATCCAACCTAAATAAATACTGAATGGAATATGAACCAACCATTTTTGAGCTGTCGGAACTGATTTTAATCCAATTTCTAATCGTTGATAAATCATTATTAATGTAAATAAAATACATAACATAATGACCAATGATACAATGAGGTACTGATAATGCCAAGCAACAATCCATGATGCATTTGCTATACATGAAAGTAAGAAAAACCAACTGATTTTGGGAAGGAAATCTTGAGCGTTTCCGCCTTTTGAGAATGCTTGAATCAATTGATAAACGATGAAAACGAATAAAGTTAAGTAAATCACGCCCCAAATTGCAAAGGTAAAACCTGTTGGTACAAATAAATTTGGATAAGCATCTGAAAGTTCGCCAGTAGTTTTTCCATTAATCGGTAAAGCATTCGCCAAGCCATTTAAAACCAAAGCGAGTATTAAACCTAATGTATTTATAATTGCTAATAATTTAATATTTTTCATAATTGATTTTTTGTGATTGGTGAAATTTGCTATTTTGAGGTATCTTGAATATTTTTATACTTTAATGGATTTAAATATATGCTTTAAATTTAATAAAAGGCGGAATAAGATTTGTATAAATGAATTTAGAATTAAGGAATTAAGTGTTCGTTAAAAAAATTATATATTCAAAATAGTGATTATGAAAATTAGTAACTTTGGTAATTACTATATTCGAAATAATGAAAAATCTTTCTATTCTAGGATTTTAAGGTAATATATTTTACACCGGTATTTTAATTTATATTAACAATGAAATTAATAAGTACATTTTTATTGGCTGCTTTGCTATCAGTTGTTCAACTGAATGCTCAGCAAGGAATAGATTTTTTTCATGGGAGTTTTGAGGAAGCTTTAGCGGAGTCGAAAGCACAGGGGAAATTGATTTTTGTAGATGCGTATGCAGAATGGTGTGGTCCATGTAAACGTATGGCTGCCACGGTTTTCAAAGAGGAATCGGTTGGGAATTTCTATAATCAAAACTTCATCAATATGAAGATTGATATGGAAAAAGGTCAAGGTATAAGTCTAGCAAAAAAATATAAAGTTCGAGCTTATCCGACCTTCTTTTTTATTGATGAAAAAGGAGAGGTAGTCGCTACTGCAAAAGGCGGAAGACAAACGAAACAGTTTCTTCAATTAGGTGCAAATGCGTTGAAGAAGCATGATAAATCTGCAGAATATGCGGAACAGTATGAAGCGGATGATCGTTCTCCGGAATTGTTACGTAAGTATGCTTATTCATTATTAGCATCTCAAAAAGAGCATTTGAAGATTGCAAATGAATATTTGAAAACGCAAAAAGACTTAACTTCGGATGAAAACTTGAACGTAATTTATGACTTCATGACGGAATCAGATTCTCGATTGTTTGATCTATTCGTTGAAAATAGAACGGCAATTGTTAAATTGAAAACAGCAGAAAAGGTTGCTCAAAAGATAGAAACGGCTTGTTTGGCAAGTGTGCAAAAGGCGGCTTCGTATAAATATAAAAATCTGGCAGATGATGCGAAAAACAAAATGAAGAAGCATTATTCAAAGAAATATAAAGAATTTTTGTTGAAAGCAGATATGATTTACGGACTTGGTACGGCAGATGCTGGTTTGTATATAAAATCGAGCAAAAAGTATCTAAAAAAGTATGCTAAAAATAATGCGGTAGTGCATCACAATGTTGCGAAAACCATTTTAACCGATTTTAGTGGCGATATAAATGCCTTAAAATTAGCGGAAAAATGGTCTAAAAAATCTGCTGAAAATGGTGGTCTATCTTACCAGTATTTAACTTATGCTAAAGTGTTATTTCAAAATAAGAAAAATGAATCTGCTTTCCGAATAGCTAAGAGAGCGAGAGAATTAGCAATGGATGAAAAGAGGTCAACTCAATCAATCGATGATTTTTTAAGAATATTAAAGCTATGATATTATGAAAAAAACAATTATTTTATTAGGAATTTTATTTTTGACAGGGAGCGGTTTTGCTCAATCTATTGAATTTACGGATAAATCGTGGGAAGAAACATTGGCAGAAGCCAAAGCGACAAATCAGAATATTTTTGTAGATGCTTATACGACTTGGTGTGCACCTTGTAAGAAAATGTCTAAATATGTTTTTACAAAGCCAAACGTCGGGGGATACTATAATGAGAATTTTATTAGTATTAAG
>CAWVWD010000211.1:0-7352 GCA_963933585.1 uncultured Saprospiraceae bacterium | reverse complement strand
TTTTTGTCATTTATAGCTTAATCTAAAATTATGACCGAATCATTTCATGTCTATAAGCATGAAAAATTTGATACTATTTATTATTTTGGCCACGTTTGAAGCATGTCCTGAATATCATGCGACTTTGCATCCCAAAACTCTAAATTGTTGGGAACAGATTTCAACTCGCGATAATATTTTAGAAAAACATCCAGATTTACAGTTTATCAGCACACGTATTAGTAGTTTGGAGTAGAAAACAAAGGAGATTTCGAAGGGTTTAAATCAATTTATAAATATAACTTTTGACTTGACGGATAGGAATTATCATTTATAGTATCAAGCAGTTTCTGATTAATAAAGAATACAGGATTTTATCATCAAATATCAAGACGGGATTTTGTATAGAACAAATCTTATTAATACTCATTCAAAACACAAACAGGAAAACCGAGAGGACTAATTGAATAAAAATGAAGTCATACGAGCTCCAAAGATTAGTAAAGCATTTAGAGGTTTGGAGTTATCAAAAACGATTTTAGAAAAAATTTATACCAAACGTGCGTCACGTTGATATAAACGATTAAAGTCATAAACTAACTTATCCCAAAACCTGGTGGGCATTTTAACAAAAATGTCGGATACTTTAAAAGCATCCGACATCTCGATAAAAAACTATCCACTAAATACGATGACGAACTAACGTCCTACTGTCCTGAAATAGCGATTTCTTTTGCCATTTTCATTGGAATACTGATGCACTTTTTTTCCATATAAGTCAGCATACGATTCATCAAATCAATCGTAGAATCATCCAAACCCTCTAATTCTTTTTTGAAAACTTCCGTCATTGCTTTGGTTTTCACCTCTTTGATTTGAACCGGAATTTCACGCATTGCCAATTCTACTTGACGATGCTGAAATTGAACATGAAACGCTGCTAAATCCTCTTTTATAATCGCCTTTGCGTTCGTGACTTCTCTTTCTCTAAATGCCAAATTTACTTTTGCCATTTGGCGAATATCTTCGATTTCTATATAATTTACATCATGTACTTCTGCGATTATCCTATCCACATTATTAGGAATCGAAAGATCGATTACCATTTTATGATTGGTATCTTGGTTTAGCAAATTTGAATATAATTCATTCGTTACCAAAAGTTTAACAGAACCTGTACAAGCAATAATAATATCGAAACCTTCTTTATAATCTGCCAACTCATCCAAACCGAAAGCCCGACCATTTGAAAACCTTAATGCTAATTTTTCTGCTTTTTCGAGTGTTCGATTGAAAACTGTAACGTTTTGGTATTCGTACTTTGCTAAAAACTTGGAAACTAAATTATTCGTTTGTCCTGCACCAACTAATAGGATTCGAGAACGACGAGGAAATTTGGATGCCAACATTTTTTGAACCGCTAAAGAAACCACAGAAATCGGCTTCTCCCCTATTCTCGTGTTCGCATATACCTTTTTTGCTCCAGTTACTACATACCGCATCAATAATCTCAAATGATCACCTGTTAATTTCCAATCCTGACATTGCTTATATGATTCTCGTAATTGACGCAAAATTTCACGTTCGCCAACGACCAATGAATCTACAGATGCTGCCACTTCATAGACATAATTTACTGCCAACATACCTTCGTAAGTAAGCACTTCTTCATCAATACGCTTGTTAGCACTTTTTGATTTGAAAACAGGATTAACAGCAGATAAGAAGCGTTTTGTAAAAGATTGACTAAGTTTTTTTGGCGTCGTAAAAAGGTATAAAACACGATTACAAGTTGATAAATACAACAATTCTCCAAACCCAAACTCATCTTTGAGTTCGTGCAGAAGTTCCTGTAAATTGTCATTATTCCCCGTCATTACTACATAATCACTTATTTGCTTTAGATTAGAAGTTTTGTGGGTTATTGTAATAGCTTTGTAAATTGAAATATCAGTCATTTCGCTTCGCTTCTTTTTGACTACAAAAGTAGATTAAGCCAGTTATTTTTCTGTCATGATGCCGTCACAAATTTAGAACGACTTTTTTTGTGTTATTTTTAACAATTATTGAAATATGTTAAAACTTATATATGTTTTTTAATAGGTTTATAACCTTTACTATCACTGAATTACACATATCCAAAAATATATCAATTTAGTATTCTTAAAATATGAAAAATTACTGACATTTATCTGACTATTAAATTACAAATCTTAGACTTTACCTAAAACTCTTGTCACAATATTTGTTTTAGATGTAAAATTTTATTTTTCAACTTTTATACGAACTTTCTTCAGAAGAATTGTTTCTATTCCTTTGGTTAAAAATCAATCCGGAGCAAAATTATTTTTTCCTAAGAAAAATAATGCATTATAATTAATAGATTATTTATTTCCACTTATCTAATAATTAGACTCCATTCTATACGAGTATTTTTAATGAAATATGAAGTAGAAATAGTAAGTAAAATAGGTAGATTATTGTTTTCCTATTCCATAAATATATAAAAAATGTGAAACCGAAAATTTCGATTTCACATTTTAAAGATAAATTATTGTTTGTTTATTAATAAGACAATTACTGTTTTACAATTTTCTTTGAATAATAACGTCCTTTAGTTTCTGAAAATCCACTAATGATATAAATACCCGGAGACAAATTATTAATAAAAATCTTCGCACTCAAGTCAACAGTTTCTCGAATCATCCTGGCTTCAATTTGTTGTCCCATCACATTCGTAATTTTGATTCTTGTTATATGACAATCATCGCATTCAACGATTACAAAATCCAAAGCTGGATTTGGAAAAACCTTCAAATTAATATCATCCGCTTCACTTCCGTCATCATCCAGTTCCCATATATAAGAAACCCACGGGCGAGCTTGTTTAATAATCAACTGATCATCACTGGTAATTTTATATTCAATATCCATTGCAAAATTATCATTATTAACCGCATGATACAGAATCGCAAACTCATCATGAATCGTCGATAAATAATCTCTCATCTGATTCAAATATTTTCCTCCCATAATAATGCTATCGCTCGGAACCAAATTTGAATGTCGAACTAAAATATAACGATCATTATTATTAACAATAATTCTATCCAATAATATTTCCTCTGGGATCGCATTTGTATCCGGATTCGTAATCAGTTCTTCCCCGATTTGAGAATTTAGATAAAATGTATTTTCCGTATTATAAATCGGATCAGCACTCACACCGACACCATTTGCTTTTTCATCGGTATAATTCGGGTGACACAGGACGCCCATTGACGTAATATGATGATTAATTCGATAAAAATCTCGTTCTTCAAATGCTCTCAAATTCCACAAACTGGCATAAACCTGTTTGATAGATTTAGTAATATGCCCTTCGCTCGGATGTTGTGTTTTAGAATCATACAAACCGGCTCCATTAAATTTTGGTAAATCCTCATTATTCGAGCTTGAGCGGCAACGAATAGATGTTCCTTGCGGAAATGACAATTGCATATTTTCTAATTCTATCATCATCCAATCCGGCATTTCTGCCCTCTTAACTTTTTTTCTAAATGCTTTTAATAGCTCATTTCGAATAACTCTATCCGCTTGAAAACTTGGATTACTAATCATTTGATCTACTTCCTCAAAGAAATTATTATACTCCATAAATTCCTGATAGAAATAAAAAGGTACACCAAAACCATTCGGTATTGTTCCTTCTGGAAAACCAAAAGTTCGCATCGTCGCGATATTCGCACATTTTGCACCAAAGCCATCGAACATTGAAAAAGAAATATCATCCAGCGGCAAAATTTGAGTATAACTTAAATTCAACGGAGGATCTTGTGGTTCTTGCGGTCGAATATTATCGAACCAACTATTAACTTCATCTAAGGTCGCTTCCCGAATCTCATAACTACCCTGCTCGACTTTGAAATAAATATAATGATCTAATAAGTCTGCAATCGAATCAATCGCCAGCGGATTCCGGATAAAAGCATTTGGAATTTCATTCTGAATAGCTCGCAAATTAACATGTGAAAGCGGCGTTTGAATCACCGAAGTCATCACGCCACCGACACGAGGCAACGTATTCGGTAAGGATTCATACAGTACAATATCTTTTGCAGTCGGAATTTCACCCAAAGACATTTGGCGAAAAAATCCGTAACCTTCTGCTGGGTTTAAGCCCCAAAAATCAATATCTGCATAAACATCCGCTTCAAAAAGAAGCGAAATTCGGGAATTTTGAAAAAGGCTAACATCTTGATTATATTGATCTTCATTATTTTCTGTCACAAAATAAGATAGATTATTTTTAATAAAAGGCATATTTCTCGCCAGCAATTCATACGTTTTCTGTACAATATCAAAATCCTCCGGAAAACCATTACTATAATTAAACGCAAATGTTCCCAGCGTTCCATTATTCGATATACTCGTTGGATGATAAATTACTTGTCCTTTTTTGACATCATCACCAAGGTGACTAACACCAATCTCCGCAGCGAAATCTGCGTGCAAATCATGTTTATTAGTATTAATAAAATAAATCTTTGGATCCGTATGGAAATCGGTAATCAAATACTTCACAAATCCTTTTCCATTCAAAAATTCCGACCATAAAACACGTTGTTTAATCAGCGATAAACTTTTGAAAGTTATAAAACTATCAATCGTCAGTAATCCGTCATTTTCATTTATCGGAGTAGCTGCATTAAGAGGACTTTGTATCGGAAAATTCTGATATTCCGTTATATCATCTACACCATCGTTATCCGTATCAACTGGCGATGCAATCGAATATTCTAAAACTTGATAATATTCTAATGGATATTGTTCTAAAGATTCCGTGATAATTGTCGTTCCGGATGCACCCAAGGCCATGGATGTCGGCAAGTCAAAAGTAGAATCTATATGATGTCTAACTTTTAAAATATAGTACTTATCTGTCGTTGAATTAACCTCCAGCTGAACTTGACCATTTGCATTAATATTATAGTTTTGAATTGGTACTTGTTGACCAAAAATCAAATGGCTACCACACAATATAATTGGTAGTATCAAAAGGTATTTCAGAAAAGTATGATTACTCATAAGGATTGATTTTATTAATGCGAGTGAAAGTAGATCTAAAATTTGCTTTAAACACACTTTAATTTGTTTGAATACAACGGTTTACTTCTGTTTATAGTTGCGTTTATTTTTTAACTAATGCTACGCAAAATTTGATTTTTTATAATTATCAATATCAACAATTCTCGATTTAAAATAACTCATAAAAGGATTTTATTATCCATCAATAATGACATTAGAACACAATCATATCTTAATAAACGGATTGACTGACCGAACGCTTTTACGAGACTTAAAAATCAATGATTCGTATCCACTGCAAACCTAAAATAAATCTGTTTAAAAACATATTCATTACTATTTTTATAATTCAAAAAATCGTCGACTAAAACCATTTTAAGAATCGATAAATATTGATTCACAAGTCCAAACTTTATAATCAAATTCCGACTTATAAAAAGCAACATAAATCGCTCCCTCACAAATTGATATAAAATACGTGATTTGTTTTTATCAATCACCTCTTTTATTACATTTATAAGATGATTAACCTCATATCTCGGAGCAGATAAAACGTAATATTTATATATAAAATTTAATCATCTCGAAATCGTAAAACGCAGCGAATCCGCCATGATTACCACATCGCCATGATTCGCAAAACTACGAGCCAATTCTGATATAATCGTTGCTCTTGCTACTTTGATAAGTGTTTTTTATATTCTCTATTTCACTCTTTCGTTCAAATAATTGGCAACATATACGCCCATACTTGCACAACCTTGAATTAAGTAGCCGCCTGTCGGAGCGTTCCAGTCCATCATTTCACCGATGCAAAAATTATTTTTCAAATCAATCAGTTCAAAATATTCATTAAGAACATTCAAATCAATTCCGCCCGAAGTAGAAATCGCTTCATTGATAACTGCGGCATCGGTAATTTTTACAGGGAATTTCTTTATCGTATCGACTAAAGTTGAAAGCTCTAAAAATGCGGCTTTTGATAGGTGATTTTTAATTAAACCAATTTGAGTAGCGTTTAATTTGATGACTTGTTTTAAGATTTTTGTAAGGTTATAATTGGAATCTTTTATCTTTTTTAGCAACGTTTCTACAGATAAGGTCGGTTTGAAATCAATATAAACAATCGCTTCTTTTTTCAAAGCAAGTTGTCCTTGAATTTTCGGACTTAAAGCATAAAGTGCATTGCCTTCCATCCCAAATTTCGTAATTACTACTTCGCCTTTTTGATGTTGATTATCAATAGAAATCGAAATATTTTTAAGCGGTTTTCCTTCGTTTTCTTGAATAAAACCAGTGGACCAATTCACTTGAAATGCACAATTTTGAGCGACAAAAGGAAGTGTTTTAATTCCTCTTTTAGCAAACAAATTCAACCACATTCCGTCTGAACCCGTCACCTTCCAACTTCCACCTCCAATGGCAAAAACTTTAAAATCCGATTTTACAATTTCCGTATTATTGAATATCAAATTATCTTTTTCGTCCCAATCCGTAAATGTTTGATTAAATTTAAAGTTCACTTTTTTAGCAATCAGATACCTTTTCAACGCCTTCAAAACTTCAATCGGTTTAATCCCCTTTTCGGGAAATACTCGCTTACTGCTACCCACGAATGTCGGGATACCAATTGATACCAGAAATGCCCGTAAATCCGAATTCGTAAAATGATTCAACGCCGCCATTAAAAAATCGCTCGGCGTGTAACGTTCTTTAAAATCTTCGATATTTTCAGAATGCGTCAAATTAAAACCGCCATCGCCCGCCACTAAAAACTTTCGCCCAAACGAAGCCTTTTTTTCAAAAATCGTCACTTCAAATAAATCCGCATCCAAAAATGCCGCTAAAAATAAGCCTGCCGTTCCGCCTCCAACGATTGCCACTGATTTTTTCATTCCTTCGTATTACTTGTTTTCTGAATCCCGCTTAAAATGCGTATTTTCACTTATGGAAACAAGGTAATTAAACTCTTATACAATTTTTATAAAACACGTCGTCACCTCTTTTTTTCTATTTTATTTCCATTCCTTAGCGACTTCATTTTTCCATTTTGTGACATTCGACATTTGACTTAAAATCGAATAATCAACGACTAAAATATCTCCTAAAATTAATATTTATAAACAAAAAAATGTGAACCCGAAAATTTCGATTTCACATTTTTTATTTAATATCAAAAACGTCCCACCGCTTTTGCTGCGGCTAGTGCATTCGTTCAGAAATCCTTGACAGTTAAACCATGTCGGTTTTTAAAACCGACACGGTTTCTACGAGAATAAACTATC
>CAWVWD010000210.1:0-7386 GCA_963933585.1 uncultured Saprospiraceae bacterium | reverse complement strand
TTGTGTTGTCAGAATTCACAAATTTAAGGCTTACCTTTTTTATTTCTTAATCAAAATTTATTCACGGACTATTGTTAAGAAGAATACAAATTAAATCACTAAATCTCATTAAGTTTACACATTAAAGCAATTCAAAACAATAATTATCAATCATTTATATGAACAAAAATCTCATTGAATATACGAAACGGTGTCGATTTTGAAAATCGACACCGTTTTTTAAAAATTGAAACTATCTCTCTTCCGGAAAAAGTCCAAATCGCTTCTGTAATTCATCAACCATCGGATTAATATCTCGCATTAATTTATACTTATCACGAGCCGAAAGGAACTGTGGCTGCTTAGGTTTTTCAGGTTCGGGAATATTTATTTTATCAATAATGATATCAATTCCGAGCTCGGGAGCATTCAAATGTTCTCGAAGATAAAAGACCAAATCTCGTTCTTCCGCAATCATACTTTTATTGAATTTAGAAGCCACTTCTACCTTAATCGTATTCCCTTCTAAATTTGCAACAGAGACGTTAAAAACACTTTTCGTTCGATTAGAAGTGATTTTCTCTGCGATATATTTATTCCAATATTCTATTAGTGTTTCTTGAGATAAAACCGTTTTCGGAACATCACTTGCTTTCTTTTCGTGATGTACTTCGGCTTCCAAACTATCTAATAAACTACTTTTCTTCTTGGTTAAAGTAATCTTTTTTTTAATAATTGGTTGTTTCTGTTCTTCTACTTTTGAAACTGTAGATTTTGATTCTTTCTCTACGTACACCTTAGGCGAATTCGTCGTAAGGGTTACGTCAAGCGTTTTTTTTTCAGTCGCAGCAAACTGAGCAGCGTTCATTGCTTGCTTAATATACGTCATTCGAATCAACGCCATTTCGACGTGTAAACGCTTATTCCGAGCCATCCTGAAATTGACATCACAATCATTTGCAATCGCCAAAGCAGACAGTAATAAGGAGGCAGGGGTAATTCCGGATTGGATTTGATACCGTTGTTGCAATGCAACCCCAGCTTCTAATAATTTCAGAGTTGCCCTATCTTGACAAACTAAGATATTTCTAAAATGCTCCGCCAAACCTTCTACAAAAATCGATGGATCAAAACCTTTCCGTAAAATATCATCAAAAATCAACAGTACTTGCGATACATCTTCCGCCAACATCGCATCCAAAACACGGAAAAAATAGTCATAATCCAATACATTTAAATTGGTAATAACATCATTATACGTAATTTCTTTGCCTGAAAAACTAACGACTCTATCAAAAATCGACAAGGCATCTCGCAATGCTCCATCTGCTTTTTGACCGATAATATGTAAAGCGTCATGTTCCGCTGTAATGCCTTCTTCTTTACAAATTCCCTCTAAATGCGTAACAATATCACCAACTTGAATTCGATTGAAATCGAAAATCTGACAACGGGATAAAATAGTTGGAATGATTTTGTGTTTTTCCGTCGTTGCTAAAATGAATTTTGCGTACGGCGGTGGCTCTTCCAATGTTTTCAAAAAGGCGTTAAAAGCCTGTGTTGACAACATGTGAACCTCATCTATAATAAATATTTTGAATTGTCCTTTTTGTGGTTGGAATCGAACTTGCTCAATCAATGCTCGAATATGTTCGACACTATTATTCGATGCAGCATCTAATTCCGTGATATTGAAAGAAGCCGTATTATTAAACGACTCGCAAGAATTACAAGTGTTACACGGTTCGTTATCTTCGGTCGGTGTTTCACAATTTAATACTTTTGCCAAAATTCTCGCACATGTCGTTTTTCCCACACCTCTTGGCCCGCAGAACAAGAATGCATGTGCCAAATGGTTATTCGCCATCGCATTTTTCAACGTATGTGAAACGTGCTGCTGACCAACAACTTCATCAAATCGCATTGGGCGATATTTCCGTGCAGATACTACGAAATTGGACATTTTTTTTAAGTATTAATTATGAAGTATTAATTATCAATTCCAAAAGTACGAAATTAGGATTTAGAAATAGGAATTAAGGAAATGAAAAAATAGGACAATCGCAAGAAAAAAGATCCTTCTTTCGATTGTCATTAGACTTGTTAGCCTTTTAAAATCAATGACTTTAGCTTTTTCCTATGATAACTAATTATAAAAAAACACTTTTTTATTGATTTTGAACAAATGGCCATATTTAAGCTCAAAATTTTGATTATTTCAGAAGTGTCTAACGTCTTCTCTATTAAGGAAAAGTAATTATGTCTCATTTCTTTAATTCATATTTAAAATACTAAGTTTTCCTTCATTGCGATATGCACCGCAAGAACGGAACTTTTTTTTGGATTCTTGATAAACTAAAATACTTCCCAATTTTCAAAAACATCTTTTCAAAATTCCTTGTTACCTTTGCATTTATTATTTTAGGTATAAAGGTGTATAACTTTCGATATTTACACCTTAAAATATTTATACCATAAAACCTTAAAACTAAGACATGGCGAGTGCATTAAAAAACTTATCAGATTATAATGAGGCAAATATACCTTCCGTAGAAGGACAAAAATTCGGGATTATTGTGGCCGATTATCACACCGATATTACCTATGCTTTATACGAAGCCTGCCACGCTACTTTACTAAAGCACGGCGCAAAAGAGGAAGATATTCATACGGTACAAGTTCCTGGAACTTATGAATTACCAACAGGTGCGAGAATGTTAGCACAATCCAAAAGTTTAGACGCTTATATCTGTTTGGGCTGTGTTATCAAAGGTGATACACCACATAATGATTACATTAATTCGGCTGTCGCCAATGCTTTAATGACGATGTCTGTAAGTTCAGGGAAGGCATTTATCTTCGGCGTTGTAACACCAAATACACATCAACAAGCGGTTGATCGTTCTGGTGGAAAGCACGGAAATAAAGGTATTGAAGCCGCAATTGCTGCGATTAGAATGGTAGATTTGAAAAAGAGTTTGGGCGGTAAAAAATCTACGATTGGATTTGGACATTAGTTTGGGTTATTTGAACTCATCCTCAATCCTGCCCTCAAAAATGGAAGGATTGAGGATGAGTTCAAACAATCAAACACTCGAATATTGAAACTTTTTTTTACAACAGTCTCGCTTTCAAGAAATCTAAAGCAATTTTATTTGCTTCCGTTGCCGCTTCATTATTATAACTTTCGCCACTTGGATTGGCAAAAGCATGATTGGCTTTGAAGATATGATTTTCGATATTTTTCCCAGTCGCTTTCGCTAAATCTTCAAACGCATTCGCTACTTCTGGCGTAATCCATTGGTCATTTTCTGCAAATATCCCAAGAATATCTGATTGAATTGGAGCTAAATCTTTTGCTTCCGTCACCGGCATACCGTAATAAATTACACAACCTGCACCTTGTTCACCCGCCATAATCGAAGTTTTCAAAGACCAACCGCCACCAAAACACCAACCGATAGTTGCGATTTCTGCAAATTCTCCAGCTTCCGCAATTGCACCTTGAATAATCATTTTCGCACGTTCTTCCGAAACGCCAGCCATAAATTTCTTGGCATCATCACGAGTTGTTGCTACATTTCCATCATATAAATCCAATGCCATCACCGTAACTTCACCATTCAAAGATTCATATAAACGGTCAGATTCTCGCTTCACGAAATCATTCAATCCCCACCATTCATGAATCACGAATAAATATTTATCCACTTCCGTTTCTTTCGATTGTAATTTATAAGCAGCGCCTTCTTGCTCGTCAGCCGTTGCAAAAGTAATCATTTCACCTTCCGCATTGAACTCAATCTCTTTTGGAATATCATGCGCTTCCTTGAATGCTTGGTCGGAATCGCTTTCTGTTTCTGTGTTTTGACACGCCACTAAACTAAGCGACATTAATAAAATAAGTGTTCCGATTTTTTTCATAGTTTTAATATTATTTTGTGTTACTGCATTAGAACGATAAATAATTCATTGTTTATAATTCATATTTAATTAAAGAATAACCACTACTCTATTCAAGTGTTTTGTATCAATCATATTTATTTGAAAATAATAAATGCCTTTTGGCAAATCAATGCACTCTAAATCTAGATTTTCAATTTCAGTAGTCTTCCCTAATTTATGCCCATCCTATCACCAAAGGTAACCACAAACTCGCCAAAACTGTACTTATAATTATCGCACTCACGATGATTTTTTTATCCATATCATAGATTTCAGCTAAGATAAAAGGTGTGATTGCGACAGGCATTGCTGCCATGATTATTGAAACCGTCATCTTGTAATCTGTTAAAATTGTCACTGAAAATCCAAAAAATATAAATGGTAAAATGACTAATTTTAAAATAGAAATAAAGGTAGCATGTACCAATGATAATTTGACGATTTTATTTTTGGCAATAAAAACACCCAACGCAAACAGCACCACAGGTGATGCACTCGCGGATACCATTCCTATCGTTCGTTTGCCAAAATCGGGAATAGAAATCTCCAAAACGGTTATCATTATACCAATAAAAGTCCCTAAAAGCAACGGATTCAAAACGATAGATTTCGTTAATTTCAAATAATCTAACGCTCCTTTATTTTTAGAAATTTCCAACTTCGCAATACCTAATGTAAACATCACCAACAGATAACCTGCAATGTGCAAACTCAACGAAATACTGTAATTTGCGTCAATCGAATATAGTAATGGAAACCCTAAATACGCCACATTTCCAAAAGTAGCACAGACAAAATATGTGTTTTGCAGTCGTTCATTTTTTAATAATTTCCCCGTCATCCAAATCACTAAAAACATGAAAGCCACCAAAATTCCAATATTGATAAGTGCTGTTTGAATTTCTACTTTTGGAATAATATCTATTGACAAAAAGCTATTGATAATTATTGCCGGAAAGCCGATATAATAAGCGTAGCGATTGAGTTCAGCAACCATTTTTTCATTGAAACCTTTATTTAAAAAACCAAAAAGTCCACCAAGTAAAATGAGGAGAAATAGCGGTAAAATTTGATAAATAATTGTCAGCATCTTCTTTTATCTTAAAATGATAAGGTTGTTTGAGAAATCTTATAGAAAGGCAATTTTTTATTCTTGTGAGAATATTTTTCGTATTGATATTCCCACAACACATCAACACAGAAATATAAGTTAATTCTAATTTCTGTTTCAGAAACGGTATAAAAAATAGGCAAGGATTCTCCCGTTTAACACATTTTGAAATTTAAAAAAAATCGGTATTTTTCAGCGTTTTCGGCGAAGTCAATCCCGTTAGAGCGATACCAAGCTTTCTAACGTTAGAAGGGTAGCCAAAAACAAAACCCCAATGTCGAGTATGACATTGGGGTTTACAAATAAACGTATATCTTGACCTGATGAAATATCTTAGCCATCTAATGCCGCCGCACCACCAACGATTTCTAAAATCTCATTGGTAATAGATTCCTGACGAGCTTTGTTGTATGTTAATTTTAATGACTTCGCTAATTCTTCTGCATTATCAGTTGCAGCAGCCATCGCAGTCATTCTTGCACCATGCTGAGAAGCATCCGTATCTAACATATAACGAAATAACGTTGTTTGTAAAATACTTGGAACAAGTGATTCTAACAATTCTTTTTCATTCGGTTCATAAATAAAATCTACATTATATGAGGTATCCTCATTTGTAGTTTCATTTGTAATTTCCTGTTCAACAACTGGTAAGAATTGTTCTCCTATGAAATATTGAACTGCCGGATTACGGAATTTTGCGTAAGCCACATCTACCGAATCGAATGTTCCGTCGTTGAAACTTCCCATAATAAAATCTCCTACTTTAGAAGCTTTCTGGAAGTTCAAATCAGTGAACAAAGTCATATAGTCATTAATAAAATTAATGTCTTTATAACGTTTAGTAAAGTAAGCATGACCTTTCTTACCAATGAACATCATTGACAATTTGCCTGCCTTATGAGCGTCAGCATATTTCCCTTCGATTAACTTTATGGCTGCTTTAATAACACTTGCATTAAAAGCACCACAAAGTCCTCTATCAGAAGTCATTACGACAACCAGTGCACTATTCACCGGTCTTTCGATACCGTAAGAAATAGATACATCACCATCTAAGTTTGATAAAATGTTTACCAACATTGAATCTAACTTATCAGCATAAGGACGCATCTGCGTAATTGCCTGTTGAGCTTTACGTAGTTTTGCCGCAGATACCATTTTCATGGCTTTGGTAATTTGCTGTGTTGACTGAATAGACTTTATTCTGTCCCGAACCTCTTTTAAACTTCCACCCATTTTATAAAAGATTGTTTGAGTGTTCGATTGTTTGAATATTGTAATGTTCTAGTAACACTAGAACATTCAAACACTTGAACACTCGAACAAGAAAAATATTATTTAAACTGCTTAGATAATTCAGCTGCGACAGTTTTCAAAATACCTGTCAAGCGTTTCCACTCGTCAGTTTTTGGTTTAGCCGTTTTTAAAGCTTTCAAATCATCCCCATGACGTTGCTCTAATTCTTGCAAGTATGCTGCTTCGAATTCACGAACACGATTTACAGGAACAGCTCTCAACAAGTTATTTGTACCTAAATAGATAATCGCAACTTGTTTCTCAACTGATAATGGAGCGTTTTGTGGTTGTTTTAAGATTTCCACGTTTCTTGCACCTTTATCAATAACTGACATTGTAGCAGCATCTAAATCCGAACCGAATTTAGCGAATGCTTCCAACTCACGGTATTGAGCTTGATCTAACTTTAATGTACCAGAAACTCCTTTCATCGCTTTAGTCTGTGCAGAAGAACCTACACGAGATACAGAGATACCTACGTTAATCGCAGGACGGATACCAGCATTAAACAAGTTAGTTTCCAAGAAAATCTGACCATCTGTAATAGAAATTACGTTGGTCGGAATATATGCAGATACATCAGATGCTTGCGTTTCGATAATCGGCAAAGCAGTTAATGAACCGCCACCTCTTACGATACCAGCTTTCACTAATGATTCTGGAATATTGTTCATTGTTTGAGCAATACTATCATCACCGATGATTTTCGCAGCACGCTCTAATAAACGAGAGTGAAGATAAAATACATCACCCGGATATGCTTCACGTCCTGGAGGACGGCGTAATAATAAAGAAACCTCACGGTAAGCAACCGCTTGTTTTGATAAATCATCATATACTACTAATGCAGGACGACCAGTATCACGGAAGAACTCCCCGATAGCAGCACCTGTAAACGGAGCATAGAACTGAAGTGGCGCAGGATCAGCAGCAGATGAAGAAACGATTACAGTATATGGCATTGCACCATTTTCCTCTAATGTTTTTGCAACTTTCGCTACTGTAGATGATTTTTGACCACAAGCCACATATATACAAAATACTGGCTCACC